>DATGSA010000165.1:0-2608 GCA_035303085.1 Flavobacteriaceae bacterium | reverse complement strand
CATTCACCACAAAATAATCGACCACTGGAAACAGGGCTTCAAAACAAATCTTATAGTCCTCTACGGCTTTATCATTTGGAGTATGTTTGTTTTTTCCGATATTTCCACCGATTAATACTTCCCCTCGGTTCTTTTTCAATCTTTTGACTGCTGCTTCAACTCCTCCATTGTTAAATCCCATTCGGTTGATAATTGCCGAATCAGATTGCAGTCGAAACAACCTTTTTTTCGGATTTCCCGTTTGCGGTTCCGGGGTTAAGGTTCCTATTTCTATAAACCCGAATCCCAATCCGCTTAATTCTTTGTAGAGCTTCGCATCTTTGTCAAAACCCGCGGCTAATCCCACCGGGTTTTTAAATTTCAAACCCATAATCTCCCGTTCAAGTCCTTTATGTTCAAGCACATATTTGTTTTTTAATAAGTTTTTAACACCAGGAATTTTAAAAGTTGCACGAAGAAAAGAAAAGGTAAATTGATGAATTTTTTCAGGATCGAACCTAAAAAGTATAGGACGAATAAAAGACTTATACATAGCATCGACTTTCGTCAAAAATAATCCAATTCCACTAATAAGCACTAATTTTATCAAAGTCTTTGTGGTGGGATGTCAATTCCTTACTTTTGTCAGCTATTAATTTGATTTTCACAATTCAACATAAAACATTTGATATCATGATAGATAAACAACAACTGATTGAGCGTTTTAAAAGCTATGTTACCGTATATACCGAGAGTGATCCAAATTCTGACACGACACCAAGCACAGAAAGACAATGGGATTTGGCCAATCAATTGGTAGAAGAATTAAAAGAAATTGGCATGAATGATGTGACGATAGATGAACACGCTTACGTAATGGCTACACTTCCCAGCAATGTGAAAGGAAATATTCCCGTAATTGGATTTATTGCTCATTTGGACACTTCTCCTGATTTTACAGGAAAAAATGTGAAACCTCAAATTGTTGAAGACTATGATGGGAAAGATATCGTTCTGAACGAAGAAGAAAACATCATCTTATCTCCTGATGAATTTAAAGAATTATCGAATTATAAAGGTCAGACTTTAATCACCACTGACGGAACAACTTTACTTGGAGCTGATGATAAAGCCGGAATTACCGAGATTGTTTCCGCGATGGAATATTTAATTAATAATCCTGAAATCCCTCACGGTAAGATTCGTGTTTGTTTTAATCCGGATGAGGAAATTGGTAAAGGTGCACATAAATTTGATGTTGAAAAATTTGGTGCTAAATGGGCTTATACTTTAGATGGAAGCACGATTGGCGAATTGGAATATGAAAACTTTAATGCTGCCGGAGCAGAAGTCACCATAAAAGGAAAAATGGTACATCCTGGTTATGCTAAAGGAATTTTGTTCAATAGTATGTATGTCGCTCAAAACTTCATCAATTCTTTACCTCAACTGGAAACTCCTGAACACACAGAAGGTCGGGAAGGTTTTTTCCATCTTCATCAAATCAGTGGGGACGTAGAAAAAACTGTTTTAAAATATATCATCCGCGATCACGACAAAGAGCAGTTTGAAGCGCGTAAAAATGTTTTGTTAGACTTGGCTTCCGAAATTAATCAAAGCTATGACAGAGAAGTAATTACGGTAGATATGGAAGATCAATATTACAATATGCGAGAAAAGATTGAACCGATGATGCATATCATAGAAATCGCTGAACAAGCTTATAAAGAAGTTGGCATCGAGCCTATAATTAAACCGATTCGAGGAGGTACTGATGGTGCGCAACTGTCTTTTAAAGGTTTACCCTGCCCTAATATTTTTGCAGGAGGTCATAACTTCCACGGACGATATGAATATGTCCCTGTAGAAAGCATGCAAAAAGCCGCTGAAGTTGTCATTAAGATTGCAGAATTAACCGCAAAGGTTTATAGAGATTAAGTTTGGGTATCTTCAGATGTATATAAATAAAACCGTCTTTCCAAGATAGTTTTTTAGTTTAAATAAAACAAAGCATAAAAAAAGCCGTCATTTTATGACAGCTTTTTTTATATTCTACAATCAATTTTTTTAATACAGATTTATTTTGCTTTCTCTTCTGACGGTTTATTTCTTTTCTCCGTCATTTCGAGGGAAAGCGCGGTTCGGTCAAAGGTTATTTTCCCGGCTCCAGTTTCTAGAATTACTGTATCATTTCTATCGATTATATCTAAAATCTTACCGTGCATTCCACTTTTGGTCACCACGTTGTCTCCTTTTTTGAGATTAGAGGTGAACTCTTTTTCTTTTTTCCGTTGTTTCATTTGCGGTCTGATCATAAAGAAATAAAAGACGGCAAAAATTAGAATCAGCGGTAATAAACTTGATAAACCTTCCATATAAAATTATTGTTTTTTACTCAATTGTTGCTGAAAAGGACAACACTTCGTTTCCTTTTTCAGTATTGGTCGTCAACCGAACGTTTTTGTGTTGTTTTCCGGCTCTTCCTCTGGCGTCAAACTTAACGGTCATCGATCCTTTTTCTCCGGGAGCAATATCTTCTTTTGACCACTCCGGCACTGTACATCCACAACTTGGTTTTGCTTTCATCACTCTAAGTGGAGCGTCACCGGTATTGGTGAAAGTAAACACG
>DATGSA010000164.1:0-3936 GCA_035303085.1 Flavobacteriaceae bacterium | reverse complement strand
CATGGGGAAACATCAATACAAATCCGATAAAAAGCTGTGGTATTAAATGGGGCAACACATGATTTCGGGCGATCCAAAACCATGATTTCCCCAAATTTCTGGAAACTGCAATATAATCGGCATTTTTTAACTGCATAATTTCTGCTCTTAACAAGCGCGCTAAGCGTGGCCAATGTGTCAATGCTATAGCAATAATAACTCCTTTCAATCCACCTCCCAGCATAAAGGATATCAAAATCAGGGCAACGATGTGAGGCAGGCCGAGAAACAAATCAATTAGACCGGTGACCAAGTTGTCTAAAGTCTTGCTCAAGAGCAGTAATAAACTAAGTGCTAAAGCAATGATAGCGCTTGCAAAAGCAGCTAATAAACCCACCCAAAAACTTAAGGTTAATCCTTTTATAGTACGAACAAACATATCACGGCCTAACCAATCGGTACCAAATGGGTGCTGTATGCTGGGAGCGTTATTTGCCTCCTTAAAATTGACAGCCAATCCTTCTGTTCCTAAGAAGAAACCGCTGCCTATTAGCATTAATAAAAACACGCTTGCCACGCCGGAGATCACCAACGCATGTTTTCGTCGATTCCTGCTTTTGAAACGTTTCAAGGGTAGATATTTTGCTATCGTTCTACTCATAAGTTCGTTTAAATTTCATCTGTGGATCGATAAGCACGTATAAAAGATCTGCCATAAAATTTCCAAAGAAAATAAACACCACACTAAATAGGGTAATTCCTAAAAGCAGAGGCACATCTCCACCTAATCCGGCCTTGACTACTGCTTGTCCCAGCCCGGGGTAAGAAAAAACTTGTTCCGTCAAAACCGCTCCTCCAAAAAGTTCACCGAAAGACGCAAAATGCAATGAAATAGCCGGCAGGGAGATATTGCGCAGTCCGTGGCGCCAAAACAAGGTCATGCCACGTTCTCCTTTAGCTCTGGCAAACCGAATAAACTCACTGTTTAATACTTGGATTAATTTCTCTCTGGTATGTAAAGCGATACTTGCTACCCCGACAATACTAAGAGTTAATACAGGCAGAATTAAGTGTGTAATTTTATCGGTAAGGCTTACCTCTTCGGACAACATTCCGGCAGGCGATGCCAATCCTATTGGGAACCATCCCAACCATACAGCAAAAAACATCAACAACAAGAGTCCGAGCCAAAAAGCCGGTGTGGAAGCGAGCAAGAAGCAATAATTTTTAATTATTCGATCGAGCAAGGAGCCTTCGTTCATTCCGGCCAACGCGCCTAATAAAAACCCGATTATCCCGGAGAAAACCCAAGCTAATCCCATAAGTACGATTGAAGCAGAAAAACGATTGCTTATAATCTCTCCAACCGGTTTCCGGTAAATCAATGATTTTCCTAAATTACCTTGACTTACCGCTTTAGCCCATTTTAAAAACTGTTGCGGTTTGGATTGATTTAACCCCCAATACTCCTCAATATTTTTTTGTTGTTCCGGACTTATCCTCGATATTTCTGCACCGATATAAGATCGAACGGGATTAAAAGGAGAATAACTGACCAGCACAAAAGATAATATGCTTATAGCGACCAGTAAGATCATCAGTTTTCCAATCTTTTTTAGAATAAACCTTCCTATCATCCATTATATTTTTATGCGCTGCTATTTTTTCCAGTGCCATTGCTCTATAAAGTCGGTAATAGGCCAGCTGTGTTCATGAGGTTGGATTTTCTGTGGCCCGATAATTAGATCTTCGCGAATCAGAAATAAGTGGTCGAGGTTAACCAACCAAACGAAGGCAGCGTCTCCCTTATTTGAAAACCCGGTATTTCCATCCCATTGTGCTTTTTTCCAATATTGCTCAGCTTCCTCTGGAGAAGCAGCCTGTAAAGCTTTTTCAAAATAAGCATCTACGGTATCATTGCTATAAAAATTTACATTTTGCAATCCACGTCCTTGGACGTTACTACTAAAAGCATTGTATAGTTCGATTGGATCATGACTTCCCAAACCAAATAATACCGCGTTGGAATGAACCTCTTTTTGTATTGCATTCCAGCTTTTTCCCTTAGTTTCAATTTTTATACCTATTGGCTTTATCATATCGGCAAAAGCAATAGACAAGGATTTTCGAACCTGATCGTTAGCGGGATAAAGCAACGTGAATTTAGCCTCGACTCCTTCCTTTTCTCGAATTCCATTCTTATTTAATTTCCAACCTGCGCGTTCTAAAATTTCTTTTGCTTTATCGATATCTCCGTCATTTTTAATTTCGGTTTCAGGATTCCACCAGGGCAAATGATCAGCGATGGAATAGGCCGGGCTTCCGTATCCCTTTAAAACACCATCTACTAAAGCTTCCCTATCAACACCAATATTCAACGCTTTTCGAATAGCAATATCGGAGGTGACATCATTCCCAATCGGCTTGCCTTCAATCATTTTTCCTTCATCGGGTAAAAATGGCAATACCACCCCTCGATTATCGGCACTCTTCAAGCTAACTAACTTCATTCCGCTTATAGGTTCATCGGCTAAACTCGGCAAAACTGATACAACATCGGCCTGTCCGGATTTGGCTGCCGCAAACGCCGCATCTTGCGATAAAAATAAAAACACCAACCGTTTAAAATAGGGTTTTTCGCCAAAATAATAAGGGTTGGCTTCAAGAATTAACTGTTGTCCTTTATCCCACTGCACCATTTTATAAGGTCCTGAACCGATTGGATTTTCTTGATAAGATTCATCATAGGCGTGTTTAGGTACAATCCCCAAACTTATCAGATGAAAAATAAAAGTGGAATTCCGTTGTTTTAAGGTAAACTCAACTGTTAAATCACCGGTTTGCTCAATCTTTTCCAAATTGGTTAGGTCAACCACCGAAGCGCTGTTTTTAGCTGTTTGAAAAGTAAATACCACATCTTCCGCGGTAAGTGGCTCGCCATCTGAAAACTGAACATTGTCTCGCAGTTTAACCTTCCATTTTAAGCCATCTTCACTTAATTCATAGGCGGTTGCAAGGTTGTTTTCAATATTAAAATCCTCGTCATATTTCAACAAGGTACTTTGAAAAAGCGGTGATCCGTATTGGCCCCAACCTGTGGTCGGATCAAAACCATCATCGGGTTCCCCGCCAATGGCCAAAATCAATTGGTCTTTCTTTTCCGCTCGCTCGTTGTCTTTCTGTTCGTTTTTACAGGAAAACAATAATAGGGAAAACAGTAAAAACAGGGGAATCCTTAATTTTTTCTTTCTCATCACAATTTTAATGGAATATCAGTTTGGAACAAAAGTAATATTTATTTCAGTAATCGTAATACTTTAGCTGCATTAATATCTTAGCAAAAGCTAATAGAAAAAGATGAAGGTTACCTTCCAATTGCTTTTTGGTATGTTCTATTATTCTTCGGGTATGTCCTCTAATTTGCTCTTTGAATTTATCAAGGTGGTAATCCGTCTGCCTGTGAATTGTCGATTTATACCGTGACGGACTTGGATGATTTCAAAGGGCTGCTTCTTGGCTTCCACACTAAAATCCAGATTTAAAGAAGTTTAAATAATGAACCTACAATCGGGTTTCTGTCGGATAGATATAACCCCACACTGCACTGCGCTTGTGTGGGGTTTTCAATGTTAGACTTTTCTGGTATGATTATTAATTCTTTCAGTAATTCATCGGTGGATGTCAGGTTTCATCTTTTCCTTTGCCACCTGCACTCAGGCCCAATTTTTTGAAAAGTGGCTTGTGCAATTCATTTTGAATAGCCACAGCAACAAGCACAATCACAATACCCAAATATTGTAGGGTAGAAGGAATTTCATTATGTGTCCAACGAGCAACGATAACAGTGGTAACCGGGCTTAACAACAAGAGCGCTGCCGCGGTAGTTGGCGACATATTTACGGATCCTATTTGGATAAATACCCAGGCCATTGCATGACCTACAACTCCCAAACCAAT
>DATGSA010000163.1:0-9450 GCA_035303085.1 Flavobacteriaceae bacterium | reverse complement strand
TTTCCGTTTTTAAGTTCTACACCATAAGCTCCGATGTGCTGGGTAATCCCACCACTTTCACCTGCAATCACATTCTCGCTTCGTATATAATCCAGCAGGGAGGTTTTTCCGTGGTCTACGTGTCCCATTACTGTTACAATAGGTGCGCGAGGTTTCATATCTTCCGGATCGCTTTCCGTATCTTCTTGTATAGCCTCTTCCAGCTCTTCACTGACAAACTCAACCTCGTAATCAAATTCATCTGCCACGATTGTCAAGGTTTCTGCATCGAGTCGCTGGTTCATCGTCACCATAAGTCCTAATGACATACACGCCGAAATCACATCAGTAACCGGCACGTCCATCATGGTTGCTAATTCATTTGCAGTTACAAACTCGGTAACTTTTAATATCTGACTTTCCTGTTCTTTTTGTTGTGTTTCTTCTTCTAACTGCTTACGTCTTTCTTCACGTCTGTCACGGCGATATCTTGCACCTTTACCTCTTCCGGATTTGCCTTGAAGCTTCTCCAGGGTTTCTTTAATTTGTTTTTGTACTTCTTCTTCTGTAGGCTCTTCTCTTTTTACAGGTTTTGCGCTTTTTCTTCTACGTCTTGATTTTCTTTTTCCTCCTTTTGGCTTATCAACCGAAATTCTTCTTCGTTTTTTGCGCGTTCTTGAACCTCTTTTCTTGCTTTCCTTTTTCTTGGGTTTTTTCTTTTTGAACTTATCCAGATCAATTTTTTTCCCGGTGAAGCTCAATCCTTCAAGGACTTTGTATTCAGTTTCTATCACCTCGGAAGATTCAGACTCATCTTTATCTTCTTCTTTTTTAGCCTTCTCTTTTTCCGCAGGTTTCTCCTCTTTCTTTTGAACAGGAGTTTCCTCTTTTTTCTTTTTCGCTTTTTTAGGTTTTTCGGCTTTCTTCTTTTTCGTTTTCTCTTTTTTCTCGGACTTTTTTTGCTCTACTGAATCGAGGTCAATTTTACCTACTTTGGTAATCCCGGGAAGATGTGATCGTTCGCTCTTGGTTTTTTGAGCTTCTTTTTGTTCAGTTTGCGTTCTTTTCTTTTCAGCTTCTTTTTCTTCGAGCTGCTTTTGTCTTTCTCGTTCTAATCGTTCTTCTTCTGCTCTTCTTCTCTGACGTTCTTTTTCCTCCTGAATTCTTTCTTGTTCACGGCGGAGTTTTTCTTTTTCACGCTTTTGTTCCTCGCTTGCCTCTTTAGAAGCAACTCTTTTGCTCTTATCAGTTTGGAATTCATCAACCAAAATCTGATACAGCTCATTGGAAACCTTAGTTGTAGGTCGTGCCTCAATCTCATGTCCTTGAGACTCTAAGTATTCCACAGCTCTGTCAAGCGATATGTTTAATTCGCGTAAAACTTTATTTAATCTCATTTTCTTTCTTCCAGCCATATAATGCTACAAAATTAACCTCTTAATGTGTAAAGACAAAGTATAAATTACAAATACTTTCTCATTCTTCAAACTCTTCTCTTAATATCTTAACAACGTCAACGATTGTTTCTTCTTCTAAATCTGTCAGTGTCACCAATTCATCAACGTCTTTTTCCAAGACACTTTTGGCCGTGTCTAAACCGATTCGTGAAAACTCTTCAATTACCCATTCTTCAATTTCATCTGAAAACTCTTTGAGTTCCACATCTTCCTCCTGACCTTCTCTGACAACATCCAGCTCATAACCGGTGATTTGTCCGGCTAACCGAATGTTATGTCCACCTCTACCAATCGCTTTAGAGACTTCTTCAGGAGCAAGAAATACTTCAGCGTGTTTGGTTTCTTCATTTATCTTAATATCCTGAACTTTAGCCGGGCTCAACGCACGAGTGATAAACAGTCTAATATTATCTGTAAAATTAATCACGTCGATATTTTCATTTCCCAACTCGCGTACAATTGTATGAATTCGGGAACCTTTCATTCCTACACAAGCTCCAACAGGATCTATTCGATCATCATAGGAGTCAACAGCCACTTTTGCTTTTTCACCGGGGGCACGAGCTACTCGTTTCACATCGATAAGGCCGTCAAAAATCTCAGGAATTTCTTGTTCAAATAATTTCTCAAGAAAAATTGGAGAAGTTCGTGAAAAAATAATAGTAGGTTTACTTCCTTTGAGTTCAACATTTTCAATAATTCCCCGAACGCTGTCTCCTTTTCTAAAAAAATCTGACGGAATTTGTTTTTCCCGTGGCATAACCAATTCATTTCCTTCATCATCTAATAAGATAATCATTCGACGTCTGATATGGTGTACTTCAGCGGTATAAATCTCGTTTTCCAGATCTTTAAACTTCTTATAGATATTGGTATTATCGTGTTCGCGAATCTTTGCGATCAGGTTTTGTCTTAACGCTAAAATAGCTCGTCTTCCTAAATCACTCAACTTAACTTCTTCGGATACTTCTTCCCCTACTTCAAAGTCAGGTTCAATCTTTCGGGCGGCTGACAAGGAGATTTCACTATTTGAATCTTCTACCTCACCATCTTCTACTACTATTCTATTTCTCCAAATTTCAAGGTCGCCTTTATCGGGATTGATAATAATATCGAAATTATCATCTTCACCGTATTTTCTTTTTAGCGCACTTCGGAACACATCTTCCAAAATCGCCATTAAAGTTACACGATCAATTAATTTATTATCCTTAAATTCTGAAAAGGAACTAATTAATTCCAGATTATCCATAATTCCATCAATTAAAAATTATCACCACTTTAGCTTCTTCAATTTCGTTGTAATTCAATTTTACTTGCTTTGTAACCGTGTGTTTTCCTTTGCCAATTGGTTTAGGTTCACGAGTTTTCCAACGCAATTCAATTTCTTCTTCATCGGCCGATATCAAATCAGCTTTATACTGATTATCTTTTGTTTTTACCGACAATTTTCTACCTATATTTTTTTTAAACTGTCTGGGGAAAGTCAGTGGACTTGTAGCTTCTACCGAACCTACATCTAAAGAAAAATCTTCTGAATCCCGGTCGAGTTCTTTCTCGATCTCCTGACTAATTTCAACACAATCTTTGACCGACACCGGCATATCACCATCCAAAACAATTTGAATATGATTGTTATGCCCGACACTCAAATTCAACAGAAAAAGCCAGGGACGTTTTGCTAAGCTTTCTTCAACAAGCTTTAAAACTTTATCTTTCAACATAATCTCTTCTTACAAAAAGAGGGGACATTTGTCCCCTCAATCTTTTACTCAAATATTAGGCTTTGCAAACATACAAATTTATTTTGAAATCAAATATATTATAAATAAAATATTTTGCAATAGATCAAGCGATTATTATGCGTTTCTTCATCGGCTGTCACAGATTTTTTCTTGTTTTTTAATTGAAAAAACTATCGATTTAAATATACCCAGCCCTTCTCTGTCGGATTGTTTTGTTTTAAATCTAACACATAATAATATACGCCTGTAGGCAAATCATCTCCATTTTTGGAAGTTCCGTCCCAAGGCGCATCATTTGGTTTTCCTTCATAAACCAAACGACCATATCGGGAGTAAATCTTCAAACTGTAATTTGGAAAGTTGTCTAAGTTTGAAATTTCAAACGTATCATTGAATCCATCCTCATTGGGAGAAAAACCTTCCGGAATAAAAAGTTCACATTCTACTTGCCGCAGCGAAATACTATAAACCACCGGACAAACCATGTCAGCACCCTCCACTTTCGCATAAACCGTTGCTTCTTCGTCACTAATCGTATAATTTGTCGGATCGGAAATTGTCATTCCTGTTTCAAAATCATCTAAAGTCTGATAATACCCAACAACTTCTTGATTCTCGTCTAATTGTAAGTTCTCTTCTATTTCAGTGAGGTCGAAATTTTCATCCCTACAAACCTCCAATCCCAGAGCTATCTCTAACAATTCGATATAATAAAATTGCACTTCAAAACTTCCTATTTCAAAACAGTCGGCATCTGTTTGCGTTTCAACCCTATAATAAATGGTTGCGGTATCTTCTTCCGGTTGATAATTGGTAGGATTTTCAATAGGGTTTTCAGCATTTTCAGCATCTTCCAAAGAAGTATAAAATGCAATTGAGAAATCTTCTTGGGGTTGACTATTTAAAATTTCGTCGTAGGTCGAGGTAAGATCGAACACGTCAGTTTCATCAAAACAAACTTCTAAATCTGCCGGAATTCCAATATCTACTTCAGCAGCACAAATTTCAAAACTATCGGTAGTGTAGCATTCTTCTGCTTCTCGGTTTTCAAGGCGAATGTATATAGTATTACAACCTGTAGTTTCTTTAAAATAACTTTCAGGGGTTTCAATTACATTTTGTTTTAAATCTGCATCTTCCTGACTTGAATAATAAGAGATTTGGAAATCTTCCGGATTTTGCTCTCCTAAAATCAATTCATTATTTATGGTTAAATCAAATTCAAAAACTCCGGCTTGTCCACAAATATCGATATCTACTGTTTCTTCAATTATTGGCATCTCATAATTATGCATGACGATACTGACAATTTCAAAACACGTTCCTTCAGGTTTTTCAATTCTGACATAAACAACAGTTTCTCCTATGCCCGCCAAGAAATTCTCAGGTTCTTCTATAATCATTTCATCATTTTGGTCGATAGCTCCTTCTTCATTTTCATAAAATTCGAAATCATAATTTTCAGGATTTTCTACAAAAGAAGAAAGGTCGGTCGTTAGATCATAATTATTTTCTTCTTCGTCAATACATTGTGCCGGTAATTCAATTTGATCTGTCAGTGTTTCTATCGGCTCATCGAGCAACAAGTGAAGAAAGGCTACGGTCGAACATCCATTTTCATTGGCGACTCTTACATAAATAATTTCATCAGCTCCTTCTTCTTGATTTTCAAAATCGGTAGGGTCATCGATAGGATTTGTTCCGGCCAAGGCTTCGTCATAATCCACAAAATACTCAAAGGTAGCCTCTTCATCATATATAAACTCGTCCTCTACGATTGTCAGGTCAAAGCTACTAAACCCATCCCCTTCAAAATCACATTGCGAAATTGTCACGTAATCTGATTCCAAATCCAAAACATCGATATAAACTTTTACGTTTTTTATGCTATGTCTATCATAATAAAGTCCGGTAGAAGCTGAAAAACCAAAATATCCATCGGTTATATCTTCAGCACCATCAAAAGGAGTTGGTGTTCCCGTCAGCATTTCTTCTCCGTCGATGGTGATTTGAATTTCCCCTTCATCCCAGTCAATAATTGCGTGCTGATAGGAACTACTAACCAAATCCGGTGCATAACTTTTCAACATATCGGGTTCAGGAAAAGTTTCGTCATACCCCAAGCCATAGTACACCTGAATTTCAGGATTTGGTCGATGTCCTGGAAGTCCTTGATCGTTGTCATAGGTATCAAAAGCAACTTTTAGCCCCAATCCGTCACTGGGCATTCCTAAAGCTTGGCCGTCTTCAAAAGAAGTTGGTGGGTTCTCCAAGAACCAAAATGCCAAGCCATCAGCATGTGGATCTCCACCGTAGATTCTGAAATCGAATTCTACTTTCCATTTCAAACATTGGTTGAGGTTATAAGGAGTAGAATAAAATAAAGCTCCGGCTTGTGTTGATTGAGCCGGCGTTAAAATGATTTCATCTCCTTCCGTGTTTATGTTAACTGTTGTCCAATCGGTAAAATCGGGAGGACTTCCTACGAGCTCTGTTACCAAAACATTTTGTGTCCATCCTTTGATTGGAAAAACCATTAATAAACCAATAAGAATCATTCCATAAAAAGGAAATTTAGGAGGAAGTAGTGTAGTAGTATTTTTTCGCATATTAATATTATTTAAAAAAAACAGAATTTTCTCAAAAATTCTGAAGGGGTGGAATATAACTTCCAAATATAATTAATTTAATTTTATCAACATAAAAAGCAAAAGAAATTTAAAATATCTTTCTAAATAACAGCTTTTATTTCTGTTGTTTTTATTCGATTATGACTTGTTTTGAATTTGCGCATTAAATTCAAATAAACCAAAACACTTGTTTGTTGGGAATTTAAAATTTAAGAATTTCTTCCTCAATCCTTTAAATATTTATCATCAACTAAAATAAAAATCGTATATTTCACTCTTCAAGTGAAATCTATTTTTAAAAACAACTTATGAAGAAAATTTTAGTCCCTACCGATTTTTCAAATGAGGCGGAAAACGCCCTTAAAGTAGCGGCACAATTGGCCAGGAAGTACGACAGTGAAATTTATTTAATGAATTTGTTGGAACTTCCTTATGACACTGCCAGTTCCGATGCCGGAATAAAACGCGGTAACGAACCGTTACCGGAATCTTTATTGTTTATGCGTTTGGCACATCAACGTTTTCAAAAATTACTTAATCAAGATTTTCTAAAAGGTATCAAAGTTACCGATACCGTAGAGTTTAGAGAACCTTTTCAAGGTATAATCGATGGTGTGAAAAAATATGATGCAGATTTAATTGTGATGGGTTCTGCCGGAGCAAGTGGAATGCAAGAGTTTTTCGTGGGTTCAAATACCGAAAAAGTAGTTAGGAATGCAGACGTGCCTGTTTTGGTTATCAAAGATGAAGTTCCGATTTTTGAGGTAAAGGATTTTGTATTTGCTTCTGATTTTGAAAAGAAAGGAAAAGAAACCTTTAAAAAAGCGTTGAAAGTAGCCGAGCGTTTAGGAGCAAAATTGCATCTACTATATATCAATACTTCAAGTAAGTTTAGAACTTCCAATGAAATTAACAAAAAGATTGCTGAATTTATTCAAGATATCCCAAACGATAATTATACGACTACAGTTTATAACGATCATTCTATTAAAGAAGGTATTCTAAATTACACTAAAAACATAGATGCAGAATTAATGGGGATTGCTACGAACGGACGAAAAGGTTTAGCTCATTTATTAAATGGAAGTATTAGTGAAGATTTAGTCAATCATGCCAAAAAACCGGTTTTGACCTTTAGATTACCAAAATCTAAATAAGTGTTTTTCTGAGCCCTTCAAAAATACACTTCCAGAAATAATTCCAAAACGATCTGGTAGGATTGCGTTGAACATCTGAAACTTCAATCACTTTATCTCCGGAATCGTTTTTATGGTTCACAAAAAGATTGGCAAAAAAACTTAGTAATTTGTTTTTTTGCTGATCTTTATTTTTTTTCAAAACTTCTATCTTTAGATCATCATACACCATATGATATTCTCCTTGAGCTGTTAATTTATCTCCATAAAAATTAAAATATATCGCTTTAATATTTTCTCCGGAAGCATTCATATTAAATGCTGGTTCAAAAAATGAGTTAAGTGACTTTGGGGGAATATTTAAACCCTTGCCTTTAATCTGAAAGTTATCCTCAGGTTGATTCACTTTAAAAGTCCAAGAAACATTCAGCGGAGCCTGCCCCATCAACTGACAGTCAATATCAACTACAGTTTCAGGAAAATCTTTGCGCTGCATATTCAAATTAGTCAAGGAGTTCACCTCCACATTCATTTTGGTAAAAAAGACTTTTCCGGTTTTCTCCGTTTTTTCTTGTACTTCTTCATAAGTCAAATCTGCATTGCGCACCTGTAAACTATCGATGTTTAAATCAAAAGGCAGGTCGCGCAACATGCCGCTATACATTTTTTTCTTTCGCGGGTCATCTCTCACCAATTTATTCCGGTATATATCAAAGTCAATATTGTCCATTTTTACTTTATGGATATCTAAAAGATTTCGTTTAGCATCAAGATCAAATTTATAGTTATGAAAAGTTAAACTTCCCATCTTTAAATCCATCAAATCCTTTTCGTACGGAATAACTTTCACATACTCTTTTCTGGAGTAATTTGGTATTAATCTCAAATTTGACAGCACCACTTCGTCTTGTTTAATATTTACACTTTCGGTAGTAAAGGTTTGCAAATTATTGAGTAGATAATAAAGCTTTCCTCCCGAAATATTATAATGATCATACTCAAAAGGAATTGTTTTTTTTAAGCTTTGCGAATCTACTTTAATCTTGCGCAAACCTATGTTGTAGTTTTTTAATTTGAGCTTGGTAAGTGTATCTTCTTTATAAATCAATGTCGCTTTTTCTATCTCAATATCATCAACCAAAATGCTTTTATTAAATACCTTGAAATCTTTATTTTTTTGGGCAGATTTCATTTTCGTTTTTTTTATTAAAGTTACCGTAGGTTTTTTCAATTTAAGATTACCGACATTAATATTCTTATTAGCCACATATTCAGTCAGACCGATATTGTGAATTTTTAATTTTTCAACAAAAAAGGAATTATCTCCTGAAAAATAAGTCAAGGAATCGATAGAGAAATCGGCTGCAAACAAGTTTAGATTGTAATCTTTATAGGTAATCTCACCTTTATTCTCCATGTTTTTCAAAGCTGTATTTATTTTTTTATCGACAAAGAATTGCACCGAAAAAATGCCTAATACGATTATCAAAACAACAATTAAAAGTACGCGGATAAATTTTTTCATGAATCAATTTTGTAGGAAATATACAATAATTCAATAGAAACAGGGCTTTACTGCAGATTATATATTTTGAAGTCCCTTGAAGTTTCAATTTATTTTAAAAAATTATTATTTCGCCTTAAAGCCCAATCCAACCATAAATATGTCTTGGTTTCCTTATCTTTGCTCCTTGAAAAATTATTTTATGAAATCACCTAAACGTTATACTGTTACTGCCGCCCTACCTTATGCAAATGGGCCTATTCACATCGGTCATTTGGCCGGGGCATATTTACCTGCCGATATTTATGTTCGTTATCTCAAACTAAAAGGAGAAGATGTAATTTTCATTTCCGGAAGTGATGAACATGGCGTTCCGGTTACGATTCGCGCTAAAAAAGAAGGCATCAGCGTGCGGGAAATCGTCGATAAATATGACGGGCAGATGCGCAGAAGTTTTAAAGATTTCGGGATAAAATTTGACAATTATTCACGCACTTCAAGACCCATACATCATAAAACTGCATCAGATTTTTTTATAGACTTATATGAAAATGATAAGTTGGTCGAGCAAATAACAGAACAACTTTATGATGAAGAAGCGCAACAATTTTTAGCTGATCGTTATGTGGTGGGCATTTGTCCAAAATGTGGCTATGAAGAAAGTTATGGCGATCAATGTGAATATTGTGGAACTTCCCACAATGCCACAGACTTGATCAATCCAAAATCTGCGATTACCGGAGCAAAACCAATTTTAAAGAAAACTAAACACTGGTTTTTACCTTTAGACCAATACAACACTTGGTTGGAGGAATGGATTATCAAAGGACATAAAGCAGATTGGAAAACAAATGTTTATGGTCAATGCAAGTCTTGGATTGATGACGGTATGAAGCCACGTGCACTCACTCGCGATTTAGATTGGGGAATTCCCGTTCCTTTGAAAAATGCTGAAGGCAAGGTTTTATATGTTTGGTTTGATGCGCCTATCGGTTATAT
>DATGSA010000162.1:0-10072 GCA_035303085.1 Flavobacteriaceae bacterium | reverse complement strand
TGAGCTCTCGGTGGAGGAGTTGCGCCAGTTCGACCTTTTCGTCTTGATTTAGATTTTTTAAAATGTTGTGTAGATCCATTTGTCGTAAAATTGATTTTGATAAAGATAATAAATTTCTACATTATTCTACAACATAACCTTATAATATTGAATAAATCCGTTTATCATTTTAATATGACGAGCCTTAAATTGTCTATCATATTTCTTTGAGCTCTTTGAGTTTCTCATCCAATTTGCACGTCATAAACAATTTCACATTTGAGAATCCCCTTACTTTTTGATAACTCTAAAAGATTTTTGCATGTTATTTACAGTTACGCGCATTAAATAAATGCCTGCTTGCAAGTTTTCCATATTAATTTGTGTTTGCAAGGTGTTCGGATTAGATTTAATAACTTTCTGCCCTAATAAATTATACACGGTTACACTTTCAATCTGTTCTCCGGCTTTCAGAGTCAGTTGGTTTTTAACGGGATTGGGATAGAAAGTGAAGTTTTCGAAGTTGTGATTTTCCACATCAAGAGTAGTATTGAAAGACACAGGACCAACCCAATCACTGTAGTTTTCATCTTCACAAACGGCACGGACATAAACATCATAAGGGGTATCTTCTTCTAAATCACTAAGGGTTGTTTCGGGTATATCATCAACAACGATAACCTCGCCATCGGTATCAGGATTGAAACCTGCTTCATTGTAGATGACTTCCCATTGGGTTTCATCTCCACCGGGGGTCCAAGTCACCTCAGCTGATTGATCGGTGATTTCATCTTCGTCAACAATGATTTCTGTTGGCTCCAAACAACTTACCTCTTCTCCGGTCACGACAATACTATAATCTTCTGTTTCTCCATCCAGACCTTCATCACAAGCCATATCCCAAGTAGCGGGATCACCACCTCCACCAGTGCCAATTACTGCAACCACCCTTACTCGCATCCGATAAACACCACCTTCTATCTCTTCAGGAATTGTAATATCCGCGGAGAAAGTTTCTTCAGACCCAACTCCGACAAGGGTAAACTCATCAGCATCAAAACTTCCGCTGCCGTCATAATCAATCCAAACCGATACAGCGTCATCAGCATAATCTGTGACCCCACCTACGGTCACAGCAATAGTATAGGTTTCTCCGGCAGTGACAGTGGCTTCCTGGTCTGTAAAATCGCTATAACCATCTTCACCACATCCGCTATCATTATCAATTTCTTCAAAACTGACATTGGAAATCATAAAAGCACTACTACAAAACAACCAAGGTTCACAGTAATTTTCAACCGCTGTGGATTGGTAAAAATATTCTGAATTATCATTAGTATACAGATTTCCTTCAGCTGTTTCCCAGGCTCGAAGTTGTAAATTCGTTTGTGCGCTCATAGAAACCACGAACGTCAGCAACATAAAAACAAGGGTCAATAAAGTTTTTTTCTTTGGTAGTTGTTTTGTCATAATTAAAATTCGATGTGTTAATTAATTTATAAAAATAAGACTATATTGTTATTGAGCCAAATTAAATGACAAGAGTTTCCCTTATGATTTCTTCCCCTACCTTGTTTCCGAATTAAAATTAAGGTCTACAGAAGGTTAAATTGATTCATAAAAAATCAATTTGTTGAAAGACCTAAACAAACTACATCTATTAATTTTCACTTTATTCAGATAGACCCACCTCTTCTGCAAAAAAACAACCTACTTTGATTTCTTGTCTTTTTCTATAAGAAGATAACTCCCCGGTTTTTGAATAATCATTTTATTAACCGGTAAGCTATCAGGAATTTCTTCGGTATCCATATTTTTCCACCAATTTTCGGGAAGTTTTGAGCTGTCCATAATAAAAGCTATACTCGAGTTCTTAACTTTTATATTTAAATTTTCTTCTGTACCGATATGTTCAATTGTATAATTTGATTTTATATCGGCCAATGTAGCGTCTACACCAATTTCTTTTTCCGTTTTTAATTCAGGGCTATAAATCCAAATCCTCCACACCACATCCGGATTGTCAAATTTGGGCTCTACCGCAAATAGTTTTTCATCCTGCTCATAAACATTGAAAACATCATAATCAGCACCTTCTAACTGAATCTTTTCTTTATTCACATCATACAGACTTGGAACATAACCGATAAAATCATCTATATTTTGACCGATAAAAACTGCATTTTCAGGCAGATCAGAAATATATTTATCATTTGAAACTAATTTTATTTTGTTGTGAGCTTGGGTGCTGGTAGACTTGTCTTTTTTGTCGGTGTTGCATGAAATCAACAGCAATCCTAATAAAAGTGTGATAAGATATCTGTAAAGTGTCATAAAAAACAACTGATTATATTTCGACCAAACATAAGTGTTTTATCAGATTAACAGATAATTTCTAAAAACCCGGATACTGGATTTTTATTTTGTAAACCGGTCAGAAAGAAAAATCTTCTGTAATCTTTCGTCTTCTTTTTACAGCCAATTCCTGTTGATCAAAAATGTTTCTACAATTTCTATATAGATTCGTGCCTATTTCAAATTTTTCATCTTGTTTTGACCAAAGCTAAATTCAAGGAGTATAAACCTTGCCTATGTAAAATTTCTGTTAGAGCTGAATTCCTACAATGGTGAAAAAGCTTTTATTCCATCTCAAGTCTTTAGTTTTACCTATTTTTGGCGTTGATTAATTTTCGATGAAAGTTTATTTTCTACTATTTCTTGCGCTGTTTGCGGCTTTTTTCTTTCCAGAAATCAGTCGAGCGCAAGAGTCGAATAATAAATCTAAAGATTCTGTTCAGGAAACTGCCTTTAGAGGAATCAAGGAAAAATTTCCCAGTACGAGAATTTTAAACTTTGAATATGGTCAGAGCTTCAACAGAAGTATGGACTCCAAATTATTTGAAGAGGATTTTAATCAGGGAAAAATAAAAAATCAATCCAATTTTAAAGGAGCTATCAATTTTCCGGTATTTATAAAAGGAGGTTTCTCACTGCTGGCTTCCGGAAGGTATGCTTATCATCGGTTTGATTTTTCGGATTTCGATGATTTATCCGACACCCAGGTTTTTGAGAAACAAGGAAGGGAAAAGTTTCACTATTTCACCACAGCATTAAGCGCCACTTATTTTTCAAAGCTTTTTGACAAATCCGTTATCTATAATGCTTCGGTGTTTTTAGATGGTAATAACAATGGTTTTGAACGTATAAAAGGATTTGTCGGCCTTTCATTTATCCTCACACAAACCAAAAGAACGACGCTGACATTAGGAGGAGTAGTTATTATTGATCCAACTTCTCAAATTCCATTTTTCCCAACTTTTTCATACAGTCATCGAATTAAAAACTCTAAATGGCAATTGGATTTTATTTTGCCACAACGTTTGTTATTCCGCAGACCTATTGGGAAAAACAGTCGTTTATCCTTGGGTAGTACTTTTGGAGCCACCGGTTTTTATGTCAATTCCGATAGTCCGGGTATTCCGCCAACAAACGAGTACAGTCAATTGGAAATTAAAACGGGGGTTATCCTTGAACATCGTTTTAATCATTTCCTTATCGGAACGTTTCGTGGAGGACTTCAGAACTTCATCAGTAATCGACTGACGGAAAAAGGTAAACCAACGAAAGATCATATTTATAAAAATAGCCAACATCCTACAGGATATTTTCAAATCGGTTTTTCTATTGATCCGTTTAGTATGTTGATGAGTGATTGAGATATTATGGCTGAATTCAAGTCACGAAAGCAATTACTAAGGTTTCGCGTTTGAACTTTTCCAAAGTACTTGTGAAGCGTTGTAAAACTTTGAAAAAGTAGGGATTCGCTTTGTAAGTACTTTTCCAAAGCTCTCGAATCTTCCTTGGTCTTTGGAAAAGTTTATCCATCCTCCTTGAAAGTTATTTTGACTGCAAAACCCGTTCGATAAAACTTTTTGCTTTATCTATCTGCATATCGTTATTGGAAATAAACGCTTGAAGCTGAATCAAAATGTCGTCCGGCTCCTGTTGTTCCTCGTCGTCGATATATCCTTTTGTCATTAAATATTGCTCCAATTCATCAATATTGTCAGTTCTAAATCGCGGTACTTCTCCTGCTTTTAAAGCTTGAATCAATTGTTTTGGATCTCTGTTGAACTCTTCTAACTTCTCCACCACTTGTTCCATAAAAATATCGGTGACGGCTCCGGAATTCGCCAAAACATCGCTGTCAATGGGTCTGGTTCGACCTTTGCGATATAGGTCTTGGAATCTTATTAATAATTCGATGTGATTAGCTAATTCTTGAAATCCTTCTTTTTCTAATCCCTGAATCTTTCCGCCGTAATTATAAAAACTCGCCAATTGTCCCCAAGTTTCTATTCCTCGCTGAAGACAATTATACAAAACATCGACCTCATCGATTAAGTACCACAACGGTAGTTCTGTTTCATTTTGCATCAGCAAATTAAAAGGCTGAATTTGAATGTTATCTCCATATTCTTCGTGGGATTTTCCGTTGGGAGAAGGAATATCTTCGATGAAATCAAAACTACTCAGATCTATTTTAAAATCGCTGTGATCGTATAACTCACTCGAATCCGTATTTAATTGAATCACTTTATAATCGATTTCGGTTGGTTCTAAATGCGTCAACCATTTCCTGACCTCATCGGCTTGTGCAGTAAAATAGAAAACCTGTCGTCCTTCGCGACTGATTTCGATTAAAGCTTCAATAATAGCTTTTGCGCGTTGGTCATCACTATTGGCTAAAAGTTCATCGGCTAATAATGGCAATTTTATGGAAGACTCCACGGTTTCTACATAAGCCAATCGAACCGCTATCAATAATTGAACACGTGTACCGGTTGACAATTGCGATAAATCCTGACCGAGTTTCAACACCGTGTCATACGCACGAAAACTCGAAGTTCCTTTATCTGCCAATCTCAGTTCATACCGACCATTGGTGATTTTATTAAAAATCTGATCTGCGCGTCTAAAAACTTTTGGTCGGTTTTTGTGCTGGGTTTCTTTTTTTAAGCGACGGGTGATCAAATCTCCTGTGACAGCAGACAAATTGTTTTCATAAAGTTCATAAAGATCATCCAGCGCTTCTTCTTTCGCATTCAGCAAATCCTCCAATTCATGTCCTTGTTTTTTCTGCTGAATTAAAGTTTCAATTCTGGTGATTTCACTTTGAATTTTTTCTAAACCATCTGCAATTTCTTTTTGTCGATTTGCTTTTTCCTTTACTTGATCAATCGTTAATTCTTTTGTTTTCTCTTTGTATTTAGAGTATAACGAATGCTCTTTTAAAGTTTTTTTATTCTTTATCGCCGATTGCTCAGCCGCAAAATGATTTTTGGAAACTCGTTTATAATCCTCTAATTTTTCGACCAATTCCCGAACTACTGCTTTATCAGGAGTTTGGATTTCTAATTTTTCATAAATATTGGAAAGCTGTTTTTTATGTTTACGCTTTGATTCTTCCAAGTTTTTAATCTCTCCATTTTTCTGTTCAATTATCCGAGCTTCTTCATAGCGAATACCCTCTTGTGTTTTCAACTCCCCAAACTTTGCTTTAGCTTCAGTGGCATCCTTCACCACCTCAAAGTTTGCGTTTTCAAACAAGACATTAACTTTGTCTAACTCCTCTTGGCATTGCGCAATTGTTTCTTTCTTTTGAGCTTCTAAAGATTCTTTCTGAGTGTTTGCTTCTTGCCATTTCTTTACTTGTTGCAAAAACCAGTATAAACTGCTAAAATCATTGGACTCACTATCCGGAAAACCCGGATCGGTTTGTAGTTTTTCTATCCATTGCTCGCGGGTTTTGTTTATTTGATCAATTCTGGGTTGTAGTTTATCTAAACTATCTCTGCATCCTTTCAATCTTTGACCGATTTTTGTTGCTTCTTTTAAATCACTGAGGTTTTTAATCAGCTCATCAAGTCTTCTGACTACATTTTCTGTATTCCAAGATGATGGCGCTTTAAGTCCGGAATTCACAAAATCCTTTTCGCGAAACTGAAGCGTATCTGAACTTTTGTCTTTTGTCAAAAACGCATAGATGAAAAGTATAACAATCAAGATCAATCCCAATAATCCAATTCCGCCGAAAAAATGAGTAAGCAATGCTGTTATAATTCCTATTACCGAAATTAAAACCAACATTTCAGTTGTGATGCCTTTACCACCGGTTGGTTCCTTCAACCATTCACTTAAGGTTTTTATGCCTTGAATGAAGGTACTGTCGGAATGTTTATGGTCAACTTGATTTTGTGCTTCCTCCGATAGCAACTTTATTTCTGCCAATAAAAACTCCTTTTCACCTAAAACTTGATGGGCGTCTTGAAGCATTTTATCAAGTCCACTGATCGTTGATAGTTTTAAACCTTTCCACTTTGTAGTATCATTGGAATCGTCAAAAGTCTTTAAAGCTATTTTCTCTTCTTCTTTAAACCCGGAAATTTTGCTTTTCAGCGCTTGAATATCGCGTTCGAACTCCTTCATCCGACCTAATCTTTCTTCTATTTCATCGATAATAATATGCTCAATACCATGCGCCGGAATTTTTAGCATGTTTAATTCACCTTGACTTTTTTCGATTTCATCTTTGGCTTTCACTATCGCTATTCGATATTCTTCAAGTTGATTCTCATATTCCTGAATACGGTCATATTCATCGCCAGAGCAGTTTTTTATCGATTTCGGAAATGCATTGAGTTCTTCGGCCAGCAAAGTATATGCTGACTTGGACTTTAAATAATCAGCAACTTTCTCATAAAAATCCTGTAATTTTTTGGCAAGTAAGGCTTTATTTTTTTCTGAGTTTAAATCCGTCAGTCGCTCTTCTTCTTTTTCTAATTCCTTATGTTGATTGCGGACTTCTTTATATTTCTTATCTGCTTTTTTAAATTCTCTATATTCCGAATTGCTTTTATTAAAGAATCTTGAAGAATAATTCAAAGTCTCCTGTGCAGCATCCAAATCAAATCCGCCGATAGATTGTTTGGCAATTTCTTTGGCTAAATCTGCTTCTTTGCCTTCTACCAGATTGTGTAAGGCCAATAAATATCGATGTTGCCCCTCTGCTGTTGGAAGCCCGATAAATTCCGCATCAATTCCATTGCGCTGAACCAGTGATCTCCCAGAATCAATTTTTATCTCCCACGAATCTTCCTCGAGATTAACCGATGCTTCAGCCTCTATTCCTTTGGTGTTATTTTGCCAGATGAGTTGTTGAATCATGCGAGCGGTAGAGCTTTTTCCGGAAGCGTTTGGACCTACAATAATATTCACCTGACCGGCTAAATCCTGCAATGATTTTAAACCCCTTGGAAATCCGGGCATTTTATGAATCGAAAGTTCTTTTAAGATGTAAGGCGTTTTTTTCATTGATTTTGCTGTTGGATTAAAGTGGTTAGCATCCGATTGCATTCGTTTAACAGATATTGTTTCATTTGTTTGTCCTCTTCTTCCAAGTCAAACCTTTCTCCGGTTCGCAACGGGTGATAAACACTGGTTTGTTTTAGCGCAAGCTGTTTTGATTTCCATTCTTTCATCATATCATTTGCAAATTCAGTTTCCTCTCCTCGTTCTAAAGCAAGAATGGTTTCGGCTAAAACTCCGGCCGGCGAAGCTTCTTGCGCGAGTTCTTCCATGTTTTCCACTTTCGGCTCTATCTTCAACGTTATCTTTCTAACCGACATCTGTGTTTCTGTCGGACCTAACTCCTGATTATAATCATCGATGATTGGAGTGACCCAAGTTTCTAACTCGCTTATTCTACTGTGTTGACCAACAAGCACAAGATCGTATATCAAAAAGGAAACATTTTCTAATTCCACTATTTTTGATTGCGCATCTTCAATCAATTTAGCAATGACCCAATCCCGAATTTCGTTTTTGGTCGTTTTATCGGTAACGTCAATCTTAAGTTTGTCATATCGTACGGGTGATAATGGAATTTGCTCAATTTGAATGTTCGTGGAAGATTGCACAGTGAGTAAATACGGTCCGTGTGGTCCAGTTTCTTTAGCACTTAAAGCGTGAGGAGATCCGGGATAAAACACGGTCGGTTCAGATTTTTGCAAAAATTGAGGTTTGTGGATATGACCGAGAATCCACACCTCCACCGCTCGATTTGAAAAACTGGTCATATTTATCGGCGCATAATTACTGAGCGGGACATCTACTTCTCCGTGTAAAAGTCCGATTGTAGTTTTATTGGCATCTATTTCTAAATTAAAAGTTGAAAAAGGATCTTCCCGAAAATGTCTTGTGGGAAAAGACCACCCCACAAATTGAATTTCCTCTCCGTTTTTAACAAAGGTTTTTTGCTCCCAAGTTCCTTCAGCGCCTAATAAATGGACATTGTTATACTTTTCTGTATTGGTCAATTCCGGCAGTACATTAAAATCGTGATTTCCCGCGACCATAAATACCGAAATACCGGCTTGCTTTAATTTTTCAAATCCATTTTGCAACGGCCCAATCGCTTCAAAATACCGATTGTCTTGATCGACAATATCACCGGTAAGTGCTAAAACATCAATCTTTTGATGAATTGCATAATCAACAATGTTATGCCAAGTGAATTTTGTGGCACTTTCTTCAGTCTCTTGTTGGACCGCGGAAGATTTTTTACCGATGTGAAAATCTCCTGTGGCTAATATTTTTAGGGGCATAATTATTTATGTTGAGAGGTAAACGCTTTTATTATTACTGAGTTTTTGCAACTAAGATATGAAATACTAATCAAGATGTGGAAAAAACACATAAACTCCATTTTGAGTAATAACTCAGGCCTATATTAATTCACTCTTTCTACCGCAAAGCTGCGCCAAGAAACAAAGAGTCGCCAAGGCTTTCTTCGCAAAACTTTGCGAAACCTTTGCGTAACTCTGCGTAATAACTACGATAAGCTTCTACCGCAAAGCTGCGCCAAGAAGCAAAGAACCGCCAAGGTTTCCTTCGCGCAACTTTGCGAAACCTTTGCGAAACTCTGCGTAATAACTACGATAAGTTTCTACCGTAAAGCTTTATTTAGAAAAAAAGCGAAGACCCAAAATCATCAAATACTTTCAAGTATCAAAAAATAATCACAATTACTTTTTAAACCTTTAGAAAACAAGTAATTTTGCAGATGAAATAAATTATTTAGGCTAATCTAAATAAATTGCTCAAATAGGATGTTAGAAATTCAAAACCTTAGTGTCACTTATTCCAATGGTGTGGAGGCTTTATCCGAGGTGAATTTACAGATGGATCTCGGTGGAATCTGCGGAATCATCGGTCCAAACGGTGGCGGAAAAACTACTTTTGTCAAAGGGGTTTTAGGAATAGTTCCCGTTAAGGGGAAAGTCAGGTTTAGAGGAAAGCCCATCAAGTACTGGGCAAAAAAAACAGCTTATGTCGAGCAGAAAAAAGATTTGGATTTAGACTTTCCTATCAGCGTGTTGAATTGTGTATTGCTGGGAACCTATCCGAAATTGGGGTTTTTCAAAAGACCCGGAGCAACAGAAAAAACCGCAGCAAAAAAGGCTATCGAACAAGTGGGATTAGTCGGATTGGAGGATCGACAAATCGGAGAATTATCGGGAGGTCAATTTCAGCGGGTACTCATTGCCAGGACTATTGTTCAAGATGCAGATTTGATATTTTTAGATGAACCTTTTGTCGGGGTTGATGTCAATAGTGAAGATATTATCATAAACTTATTAAAGCAGTTGGCTAAAGAAGGTAGAGCTATTTTTATGGTGCACCATGATCTCAGTAAGGTTCGTCGTTATTTTGAAGAGGTGATTCTGATCAATAAAACTGTGATTGCTTATGGAGAAACCCTAACTGTTTACAACAAAGAAAATTTAAAAAAGACTTTTGAAGTTCTTGATAACCCATTATTTAATTAATCAGAATATACTACCCCCATGGGAGAAGCTCTACAGACTTTTATCAACGATTTGATCGAATATCCATTTCTACAGCATGCCTTGAGTACTTCTTTAATCTTGGGGGTTGCTTGTAGCATGGTGGGTTGCTTCATCGTTTTGCGCGGATTGGCCTTGATGGGCGATGCAATTTCACATGCTGTTTTACCCGGAGTAGCTATTTC
>DATGSA010000161.1:0-4587 GCA_035303085.1 Flavobacteriaceae bacterium | reverse complement strand
TAAGAGTGCGGCTGCCAAAAAGCGAAAGGGTTATAGAGAAAAATATGTTTTTGACACCTGAACACAAATCCATAGAAAAATTGTTTAAAGACGATTTTTGGGAAAATCTCATTTAGGGTGTCCCAGTGTCGAAGTCAGGATCTTTTCCTTATTTAGGGGAGCTAATAAGGGGGGCACATTTATTCAATTAATTTCTTGCATGTCCCGTCCCCAACCCTTCCCGGAAGGGAAGGGAGCTACTTGGTATCTCGTTTTTTAGTTTTATTTTCCGTTGGAATTTATGACTGTTGAGTTTTGAGTTTTGGGTTTCGGGTTTCGAGTTTTCAATTGGTAACGCGCCAACCCACTAACTCATTACGCGTTTCGAGTTTCGAGTTTTTAATTCGTAACGGGTCAACCCGTTAACTCGTCAACTCATTAAGTGTTTCGAGATTTCAATTCGTAACCCGCCAAGCCATTTAATCCCTCCACCACTGCGGATGATTTAAGATAAACTCAATTTTTCTAATAATGGTATCCACCTGGCTCATTTGGTCTTCGATTTTTTGGAAGAACAGACTTACATCTTGTTCTTTCCAGCTTTCTGAAATCACCCGAGCTCCTAAACTGATGCGTAAGACTGCGGAAGGAGTTCCGTCTTTATAAACGGCTTTTACGGGCTGACCGATGTGGCAAACTTGATCGGCTAAGAGACCGTTGTCGTTATTTTCACCAGTTTGTTCAAGTAATCCAGAAAGTTTTTGATTGAGTAATTGATAAATTGTAGTCATTTCTTCATGGCTGAGCACGCGGTTTTCATGAAAAATGAAGAAAGGGAAAATACTTCTGTTTGTTCCTTCCAAAGAAACCTCTTCAGTATTTTTTTCATTGAGCGTAATGCTCTCTAAGAAAGGCGAACGGATGAGGTTGTTTTCGACATGTGAACAAAACATTTCGGTGCCTAAACTTCGCAGTAAAACAGGAGTTTCAAAATACCTGTTTTGTTCTACAATAGCAGCGTACCAGCGCATCAGGGTGCCGGGATTACTGCCTTCTTTTAAGTTTTTAACCGATTTCCAATGTGGTGGAAAATTATTTTTATAGGCATAGTCTATCAAGCCTTCCGGGATAGTATCTTCGGAGCAACCCAATAAATGTTCCCGAGACTTCGGTAGAATTAAAGCACCGCTAAAAGGAGGACCGGTAAAAAATTTTGAACCGGTAATGGTAACTGCATAGTCCCGTTCAATATAGTCTCGTAGTTCTTTTCTGCCCATTCTCATCTGAGAATTGTCAATTAAAGCGAAAAAATCTTCATTATATTTCTTTTCAAGGTCTTTTAAGCAGGTCTTACTCGGTGCAACATAGCCTAATTTTGACTGATTCATCACGTGTAGGATCGGTTGCTGACCGTGGTTAGTAACTGTCTCAAAAGCTTGTTTTACTTCTAAATCTATCTCCTGAGCAGTTTTGAGTTCTCCTTTTGAATTGCGCAAAGTGATTTGAATCAGATCAACCGGTTCAAATCCTTTTATCGGATGTCCTTTGGTGACTTTTACGCCTTGGGAAGTGCGATCTGAAAAGTGATGCCCTTGCAAAGCTGCCGGCACGCCACTGCCCGTTTCATCACTGGCTACTAAAATATGAACCAATGGTTTATCAAATAGCGACTGACAGAGTCCGGCGAAAATTAAAGATACATCTGTTCCCGAAGGAGAAAGGAATACAGCGGTTTCTTTAGGCAAAGCCAAGGTTTTTTTAATTCTCGATTTGATGCCTTCCGAAAATTCTTTTAAACTTTCATTATAACCGTATTTAAAACTGGCTTTGATAAATTTTTCTCGTTTTTTCTCACTTTGATTGAAGGCGATATTGGAAATAGAGGTAGCCGTAGAAGAAGCGAAAGTAAAGGCTTTTGGACGTGGGAAAGGAGTGCAGCCATATTTATTGAGCAAGCGATTACGATCAATTTTTAAGCGCTTATCGCCGCCGCTCATCAACAGATATTCCAACGGAAAGGCCAAATAACGAATGATTTGTAAGTCCTCTTTCTTTAACGGATGAGTCGGGTAGGGGATTTGGTGTTTTCTACCCAATACTTCGTAATCTTCTTTTGAAAACTCCGGTAATCCCTCAGCGGTTTTGAATTTTCGAAAAATCGATAAAAATTCTTTGGGAAAATCCAATATTTCTCTTTTGTCCGCTTGAGATAAGGTGTCATAGAACTTAGAGGCCACTTGAGAAGCTGCGATGTCACAAAGCCGTGGATCTATTTTGTTTTTAGGTTGACTCCTATACCAAATCTGCCATTCCAAACCGTAGCGGATGTAAATTAATGCCAACACCGGATTGGTAAGGATATTAGTCCCAATTTTTAAGGACTTTGCCGGTTGAATGATAAATTTATTGGGTTCCTCGTTTAAGGGAACAATGTTGATTTTTTGAACCTTGGGCAAGGTACTCGATCGACTCAATATTCGGATAAGCTGAAGCCGATTTTCAGGGCTTTCAAATAAACTATCCCGACCTATGAATTCAATTAAATTTTGCTGCTTGGGTTGTATGGATTCCATAAACGAGTCTTTTGCAATTCCACCAATTTAATGATCAGTGGTTAAAGACAAAAATAAACATTTATTTGGATTGGGTTGGCGTTTCGAGGATTGAGTTTCGAGTTTCGGGTATATTTGTGTTTCGTTGTTTCACGCAGAGGGCACCGAGTTTTTACGCAGAGTAGCGCAGAGATTTTACTCAGCGGTTCTCAGCGTTTTTCTCTCGGCGCCCTCAGCGAGAAATTTTCACTCCCCATTGCTGTACAAATAAAAAACTAATTGCACTATAACAGTGCGTTTTAGTAGTTATTTTGCACTGTCGCAGTGTATTTTGAAATGTTAAGGGTTTCTTCTTTTAACTCGTCAACCCGTAATCGGCTAACTCATTTCGAGTTTCGGGTTTTCGTCTCGTAATTCGATAACCCGTCAACTCATTTGATCTTCTCCTTATTTAGGGGGTGGGGAGACCGAGAGGGGTAAAAAGATGAATTAGGAATTTAACAGTTAAGAGAAACTGACTTGTGTTGCGTTGAACCCCCCAACCCCTCGCCGCGGCGAGGGCTTTTGATTTTCTTTTAAATAGCAATTAATCTTCTCCCCATTTAGGGGAGACCGAGAGGGGTTAATAAAGAGGAATAAAGGTTAAATGGTCTTCCCTAAAAAGAGTAAAAAAGGCCGCCTCCTTCTTCAACCCATTTTAATTTTCTTCACCTAAATTTCATTCTATCTGTTCAAGAGAAACCTGTACGGCTATTTTTTTTCCGTCTTTGATAAAATAGGCAGCTTCTTCTATTCGATTAGTAGTTAAAGCTCGTAATTTATTTACGAGCTCTTCCCCTGTATAGGTTGCTGAGAGATTAATTTCTTGAATTGCAGCCAAGTCCTTTTTAGTTTTACTGGTTCCTTTCTCGGTTTGTTTTATTCTTGTGGGTTTTAAAGTGAGAATTTCAGGAAGTGCTTCTTTAAATGTTTCTACCTCTAACGCCAGTACTTTAAAGTACAAGGAATTTGCAGTGTCTTCAGGTGTAATATTGATTTCTTTTTGGTGGAGAATATCCCCGGCATCTAACTCTTCTGCCATAAAATGCAGTGTTGCACCATAAGGGGTTTTATCTATAATGGCCCAGCTTGGTGTATGCCACCCTTTATTGTATGGGAGAAACGCAGGATGAAGATTTAAAAATCCGACTTTGGGAATGTCTAAAACTTGCTTTGGAATGATATAGGGAAAATGAATTCCAAAAATATAATCTAAATTTAAACCGGTTAAAAACTTTATAGCTTCCGCGCTTTTAAATTCTTGGCCTTCAAAAATTCGAGAGGAAGGCAAATTTGATGTGGTAATAAGCGCTTTAGCATGACTTTCATTTGCGCCTTTTGAAACCAATAGTGCTTCAGGTTTATATCCTTTTGAAATAAGGAACTGTAAAATTTCAACGCTTATTTGGCGATCGCCGGCAAAAACATATTTCATAAGGATTTCTTTTTTAATTTTTCTGCAAATGTTTTGGGATAGGCAGGAGCGTTTTCAAATCGTTTAAAAGCAAAAACTTCATCGAGATTTATGATTTGTTTTTCAAGTAGATCGAATTGATTTCTCCAATCTTCAATATGGAAAATAAATTGAAGCGTTTCTTCTACCTCAGATTTCTCACAATAAAAAAGATATTCTTCCAGTAAATTGTAAAGAACCTCATTAGCCCTTTTTATGCGAAAAGCTTGATAATATTTCTTTTCACCGATGTATTCTGAATATGCCTTTTCAGAGCGTTGAATGGCTCTACTTAATTGATGATTTAATTGTGATTTGGTTTTATTCATTACCTTGGAAATAAGTAGTTGTTGCTTCTCCTTCTTGTGAGATTCCTTCACTGATAAAGACTTTCTTGACGGTTAAAAATAAGATTTTTAAATCTAACCAAAAAGAAAGATGGTCAACATACCACACGTCGTATTCAAATTTTTGTTGCCAAGAAATCGCATTGCGTCCGTTGACTTGCGCCCAACCGGTAATTCCGGGGCGAACCGCATGGCGTCTTTTTTGAGAATTATTATA
>DATGSA010000160.1:0-3707 GCA_035303085.1 Flavobacteriaceae bacterium | reverse complement strand
AGCATGGAACGATAAGCGTTGACGGTGCTTTTTGCTAATCCCTCTTGCTTTTGTTTCCTTAGATAACGATTGATATGTGCTGCAGTCAATTCTGACAGTAAAATTTCTTTTAAGTCGCCCAATTGATTAACCTTGCTTTTAGCAATATTAAACGATCCAACTTTTACAGTATTTTTGTAATCAATCAACCAATCTTCGATTAATTCCCCAAACGTTTTATTTACTGCACTCTTTGATTGTCGTTCTTCAATTTTCTCGTTAAGTTCTAATAATGCTTTTTGTCTGATTCTTTGATTGTTTCTAGGATAAGTAACGGAAACTTTTTTAACTTTGCCCGTTAACTCATCAGTATATTCTTCTCGAAAACGGAATATCTTTTTTCCTTTTGAGTTCACTTCTTCTTCAACCCACATTGTTTTACCTCCTTAATTATGATAAAATTGTATACAAATAGCCCCTTGTTAAAGGGTTGCTTATGGTTGCTCCACACTGATGTCTTGGCGGACGGTGTGGGGCTTTTTGTTTTAATTAATCTAAATTATCAATTGCATATTGTGCTTGTTCTTCTGTAAATCCTTCAAATATAAGTTGGTCTTTAAGTCCTTGATCAGACATTGAAGCCCAGTCATCATAAGACTTTGCTTTTTCTAGAGCTTGTTCGTTGTAATCAACCTCTACATTTTCAATTGCATAATCAATTGCATCTTGTGGGAAATCTTCAAACTCTAACTGTTCTCTGAGACCTTTTTCAGACATGCCAGCCCAAGATAAGTAGCTTTCTGCCTTTTTTAAAGCGTTTCTGTGTTCTCTAGGAACATCAACTTCAGCTTCTTCTGGTTCAGGCTCTTCTTCAACTTCCTCTTTTGGCTCTTCCGCAGCTACTTCTTCCGTTGTTTCTTCATCAGCATCGGCTACTACTTCTGTGTCGGGTTCTTCCGCTGTCACTTCTTCGCTTGTTGTATCTTCATCTCCACTAGCTAACGCTCCACCAATAAATAACACAACCAATAAGATAAACCACCATCTTTTGTAGAAAGGTTTCTTCACTTTCGCACCTTTAACCACATTGCCATCTTCGTCGTACAACTTCTTTGCCATTTTCTTTTCCTCCTATTAATTTTTAACCCCAAGTGAATGGGGTTGATTTATTTATATAATAACTTTACCTAAAATACTGAAATCATCTGTTTCTTTGATAATAATATCTTCATACTTCTTATTTAATGATTCTAAACGTATATCGCTATTTCTTCTAAACTTCTTCATCGTAATACCGCCATTTACAGCGAATACTCCAATTTCGCCGTTTTCCAGTTCAGGTTGTGGATGATATTCTATGATGTCTCCATCGTGGAAATTAGGTTCCATACTATCACCATTAACGAGTAAATTAACTGTTTCTGCACCCACAAATGGAACAGGTTGCTGTCCTTCGATAGGAGCACCAGCGGCCGTTTGTCCATGGTATTCGTCGTGATGTTCTTCGAGATATCGTTGCTCTTCTAGCTCATTCTCAGCGAAATTATAAACTTTTTGTTGGCGTACCTCTTGAAGTTGAGAAGATATGTCTACTATGTCATCTATTATGCTTTTATTACCATGATACTCGATTAAATCAGATTTTTCTATTTGAAAATAGTGAGCCAGCATTTCTATTTTATCAATTCTCGGATAAGTTTTTGCGTTGATCCAATCGGAGATTGTCATATAGGCTATATTTAGGTCATCAACCAAATCATTTCTGGTTACATTATGTTTGTCCATGTAATATTTTAAATTATTGGCTAACACCTCTTTGTTTCCCATGCTCATTTTTTTCTCTCCTTTATATATATAGTAAATACATAATACGGGGAAACCGTAAAAAAGTAAAGCAATATACCAAAATAATGATAAGTTTTATAATAAAAAATATTATTTTTGTTATTTAGTTGACTTTCACGGTTTAACCGTGTATGATGGTATTAACGAATCAGGAAGGAGGGAAAACAATTGAAGTTAACCTTGAAGCAGTTGCGGAAACTACACGACTTAACTCAAAAAGAAATGGCTGATAAATTAGGTGTCAGTTTAGGGACGTGGATAAACTGGGAAAAACAAGAAACCTTCCCCAACGTACCATTCATTGAAAAGATCAGTGAGGAATTTGGAGTAAGTTATGACGACATTATTTTTTTTGAAGTCAAACACGGTTTAACCGTGAAAAATAAACAAAAAGCATAGAAAGGATAATGTAAATGGAAGTTACCGAGGTAAAAGAATTAATAAATTTACAAGAACAAGATGATGGGACAATCGCGGTAAGCGGAAGAGAACTACATGAATTTTTAGAAATTGGAACTCAATACACAAAGTGGTTTGACAGAATGACTGAATATGGGTTTGAGAAGAATGTCGATTATGGAGCTATTAGTCAAAAAAGACTAACAGCTCAAGGGAACTCTACAACTTATATAGACCATGTATTGACAATCGACATGGCAAAAGAAGTTTCTATGATTCAACGTAACGAAAAAGGCAAACTGGCGAGACGTTACTTCATTGAAGTCGAAAAGGCATGGAATAGCCCAGAAATGATTATGAAGCGCGCGTTACAAATTGCAGATAGAAAAATCGAGGACTTACAAACTCAAATTGCAACAGATAAACCGAAAGTGTTATTTGCTGATGCAGTTGACGCAAGCCATACAACCATACTGGTTGGAGAACTCGCCAAACTGATAAAACAAAACGGCGTAGACATCGGACAGAATAGACTGTTTGAATGGCTTAGGGAAAACGGATTTTTAATTAATCGACGAGGTACAGACTGGAATATGCCAACGCAGCGATCTATGGAGATGGGTTTATTCGAAATTAAAGAACGGACGCATCAAAATCCAGATGGGAGTATTCGTATCAGTAAAACAACCAAAGTTACAGGTAAGGGACAGCAATACTTTATTAATAAATTTTTAAGTAAAGAGGAGGTAACTCAGTGATTTACTTGGAGGCTGAAAAAACCACACAAAAATATGCTAGTCGGCAAGATATTGCAAAAATATTTGGATACAAAGATCCCAGCAAGTTATTAGCCAGCTTTAAAAAACACGCTGATGAAAACCCGGATTATTATAAACCGGTGCAACCGTATATAGAAAACAGAAGTATGAACACACTCTATAACGTATACGCTTTCGCACATTATTTCCAGAATAGAGATTTAGTAGAGGTTAATCGGGCAATACCATTTAAGGAAGATCTAGAAGATTTGAAAGAGGTGTATTAAGTGGACTTCAAAAAAGAAGATTGGAAGTTTTTCTTGTTTACGATATTACTCGTTTTAACTTTCTTATTGCTGATTTTAGCACCTAAGCCATATTGGTTAGATGGAGGAGGGGTGATACTAAGATGAAACACATTATAGATGATTTACAGCAACAATATGAAATCAAGCGACAGAAACGAGTTGCCGAAAGGTTACGAGATGACGAGATGATTGAATACGCTCAAACACGTTGGGAATACCATAAGGCGTTAGGGAATAAAGAGCGTGCAGATTTTTATGATTGGGTATTAGAAATGGTTGATCGGGTTTCAGAAACAGAGTATCAAAACGAAGAATTAATCGAACAAGTGAAACAACAAGATGAATATATAGAAGAAAATATTGAACCAGACAACACTTGGCGTGACGGCTGGTTCAATAGATGAAAAAGCGCCGTATT
>DATGSA010000159.1:0-7551 GCA_035303085.1 Flavobacteriaceae bacterium | reverse complement strand
TTGGGAAAATACTTCCGAATAAACTCACCGCGCGGTCTCGGGAATTTCCAAAATGATCGACAATAATGGCGGTAACCGAAGGGGTGATTCCCGCTGCTCCAATCGCTTGAATTACTCTTAGGACAATCAGCATTTCAATGTTTTGCGCCAATCCACAAAAGAAAGAAGTCAACGTGAAAACAGCAATAGAAAGTAAAAACACTCTCCGCGGTCCGTGCCGCATACTGAGTTTTGCACTTAAGGGAAGCATCAAAACAAATCCAAGAGAATAAGCAGTCATGGTCCACCCCACCCAATTCACCGAAGTGTCCAATTCTCGTTGCAGCGTTTCCAAAGCTGTTGCCACAATGGTAGTATCTACCGTAGTCATCAACAACGATAAAGCTACAATAATAAAAACCACAATTTTATTGACCGGTTGATCTTCGGATTTTTCTTCTGAATTGGCTGTAGTCTGAAGAGAAGCGGAGTCTTTCATTAATTAGGTATAAAATCTATTTGACGGCAATATCTTGATGTGAAATCTCTAATTCTATTTTCGTTTGCTATCTATACTTCTAAGCTAAAACAAACATTTCTCGCCAAAACTACCCACTATAAAATAATCTCGGTTAATTTTGTCAAATGTTTATCATCACAGCTTCTCGGTTACTTTCTAAAAACTTCAATGGTTTAACCATATTTCCTTTTATTATTTTAAAAGAAGCTGGTCTCAAAAGTGATAAAACCCTATTGAACCACGAGAAAATCCATATTCGACAACAGATTGAATTATTGTGGCTTCCCTTTTTTATCTGGTATGGCGTCGAGTTTTTAGTACGATGGATTCAATTTAAAAATAAACAAGAAGCCTATCGAAATATAAGCTTTGAAAGAGAAGCTTATGCTTGCGAAAATGATTTACAATATCTAAACAAACGTAAATTATGGGGGTTTTGGAAATATTTATTTGACAACTGAAACTAAACAGCTACAAGATAAAAACACTTTGCTTAAAATGAAGAAAGCAGATTATTTCATGTTTTATTTTTAGTTTGAGCAAATATTTGTGAATTCATAAATAATTTCTTTTCCAAAAAAAGGAAATAGTAATACAATCAACTAGGTTTCTAAAAATGGATAAAATAACGGTTTACCCATAAAACGAAGAGCAAAAATCTCTGCTAAAATCTCTTTTCAAAGAAATGAACGTTTATTTTGAGATGACTGACGCTGATGACGATGTCAAAATGACTAAAAAGCAATTTATTACTAAAATAAACAAATCCATTCAACAAGCGGAAGAAGGAAAAACTAAAAAGCTATCTAAGGATAAGCAAAAAGAACTTTTAGGCCTATAAGTTATTCCATAGAATTAACTGAAGAGGCTATCTCCGATATTGAAAAACATGGTTGTAGTATAAATCAGCTATTATTTGCAAAACACTCATGATTTTCGGCCCTTTTTGAATTTAAGGATTTTAATGAGGTATAATTGAATTTTCTACGAACAAAATTCAAAATATAGATTTTGTTTTTACCCATAAATAATATCAACGCAGAAATAAACTATAGCCAAAAACATAAAAGATCAGGTAACAGAAAATCTCTGGTGAAAAACAAGTTCATTTCAAAATAAAAGCTTCAAACAAAATCCACACAACGATAAGTATTAAAATAACTGATGCGAAAATACTTCTCTTTTTATTAAGATTTTTAGTCAATCGATTTGCTTTCCACATCAACCACATATAAGTGATTAGAGGATAGATGGTTAAAAATAAACCGACATAAATTTTATCAACTAAATAAGTGAGCAGTAATCCAATAAGAACTAAGGAAGTTCCAAGAAAAACATGAAACTTCCTAAATAGTATTAAAATCTTTTTTAAATCTATCTTATTTTGATCTTGCTTACTTAAAGTATTGTAACCTGCTAAAAGATAAGGAGCATTATTTTTATTCACCATAAAACTTATGGAAATAAAAACTAACCCCAATATTATACAGGCTCACAACATTTATTTGATGTCCATTTTATCCGCATAAAACTCACAGAAGTCCAACATGGTATCTCGCATTTTGGTGTCGTCTGTAGCGGTGTGGAAAGTGTGACTCATCGCTACTAAAGTTTGATAAAAGAAAGTTTTCATCTCGTCCATCGGCATGTCTTTTGTCCACAGATCTATTCTAAAACTCTCTTTTTGATTCGGATCCCATAAGGAAAGCAACATCGCTTTGGCTTCTTGATTTTTAACGCCTCCATCTTCTGCTGTCCAGCTCATTTTCTCCGGGACATTATTCTCATCTGTTTCTATATTGATTTTTATCTCTGACTTTTTATTACTCATTATCTTTGTTTTGGTTTATAATTTGATTCTTTAAATATGGTTTCGTTATCGATTTTGATTAATTCCGATAAACTGATGTTTTTATTTTCTTCTGCATATTGTTTGACGATTTGCCAACCGATATACTGCCCCAATTGCGGTGGACTTTCATTATCCAACTGCAATCCAAATCTGGTGAAAGGACCGACATCCAAAAATTTTCTCCGTAAATCCGGATCGGTATCGTATAACAATCGCTGGCCTACGAAATAGCCCCAAATTTCTCTTTCATTTTCTTCTGCCCATTCCATTTCCTCATCGGTATAACCAATGATACTGGCTTTGGAATTATGGGGGAGCATTTTTTCTTTAAAATATTGGATTTTGCCGTAGTACACCATATAGGCAATTAATTCCCTTTCCGTGGGTCTCGGTATATATTTCTCAGCATATTCTCGAGCTACATCAGGAGCTATTTGAGATTTGATAAAGTTTTTGACAAAGTATTTTTGAATGCCGTAATAGAATTCGTGTTCTTTTCCCAAATAAGTGTCCAAGCCAATCAGCAAAATACCATCTGACAAAATAACGGAATTGCGATAATCCACATTTGCCGTAATCGTTATCACTCGCGGGGGCTCAAATTCAGGGAAGTAATATTTTAAATGTTGAAATAGATCGTGCAATTCTTCTTTCTCCTCGGAAAATTCCGGAAATGCTTTGGCAACTTCTCTGTTTATTTCATGTTGAATGGTATCATTTAAAACATTCAGCCAAATAGAATCGTGGTATTGTTCGGGAAATAAGAACGGATATTCAGATTTGAGGTCTTGGAGATTTTCCGGTTCAAGGTTGGCAAATTTCTCATCAAATCTTTCCACTTCAAAGGAAATAGGAATTTGCGCGATTTCTTTTTCAATTTTATCTTCTTGCTTACAGGCGATAAATAACACAAAAATCAAACTCAAAAAAGTTATCTTTTTCAGCATAAAAGGAGGCTTTTTAAAGAATTTAAGGTCCACTAAGTTTTAAATGGTGATTTTTAGACTTATTTTTGAGCAAAGATATATGAATTTTAGGGTGAAAACGAGTGCAACTTCTTTAATTATCCGTTAATTCGTTTTCTTACTCAAACCTATTCTTTATTCTATGAAACACGCAAAAATAATTGATCATATTACCACTTGGTTGAAGGATTATGCTTTGGACAATGGTTTAAACGGTTTTGTATTGGGAATCAGCGGCGGAGTAGATTCTGCTTTGGTGTCCACTTTATGTGCAAAAACCGAACTGCCTCTTCTTTGTTTGGAAATGCCGATTCATCAATCTGCTCAAGAAGTAACTCGTGCAAGCGAACACATTAACCAACTGAAGAAACAATTCTCGCGTGTAGATAATTTGGAGATTGATTTAACCGCTACTTTTGATGAAATGACTAAAGCCTTGCCGGAGGCAGAAAATAAAGAGAATCTCTATTTAGCCCTGGCCAATACCCGCGCTCGTTTACGCATGACGACTTTATATTATTTTGCCGGGTTGAAAGGACTGATTGTGGCCGGAACCGGAAATAAAATCGAGGATTTCGGTATCGGTTTCTACACCAAATATGGCGATGGCGGGGTCGATATTAATCCGATTGCCGATCTTACCAAAACAGAAGTATATGAACTTGCGCGTTTTCTAAAAATCTCACCTGCCATTTTAGAAGCCCGACCAACCGACGGACTGTTTGGCGATGAGCGCTCAGATGAAGATCAAATCGGCGCGACCTATCCGGAGTTAGAATGGGCGATGAACCAATATGAAGCGGGAAAAATCGAACTGGATTTTCAGGCAAGAGAGCTGGAAGTTTTTAAAATCTATAAACATCGACATGAAGTGAATCAGCACAAATGGAAACCTATCCCGGTTTGTAAAATTCCTGAAGAATTATTGTAAAACAAATAACTTAAAAAAACATACTATGAAAAATTATATATTGTTCACCTTGATATTTTTGTTCTTTGTCAATTTCAATTTTGCTCAACAAAACGAACCTTGGACAGCCGATCAGTTGATGGAAACTGTAGAGTTGGTTGAAAAAATAAAATCTTCTGATGACATGACGATTATCCATATCGGTTTTGAAGATATGATTCCGGGTTCTCTAAATGCCGGACCGGGAATGGAAGAAGAATCTTTGGAAGCATTAAAGTTCATATTAAAAGACTTACCCAAAGATGAAGATATCGTTTTGTATTGCGGCTGCTGTCCGATGGATGTTTGTCCGAATATCAGACCGGCTTTTGAAACCGCATCCGATTTGGGGTTTACCAACTTAAAATTGTTAGATATCCCGACCAGTATAAAAGCGGATTGGTTGGATAAAGGATATCCGGTGAAGCAATAGGTTTTGTGAACACTGTAGACATTATGAAGCACACCCAAAAGATTGGAATAGTGAACTTGTGAACGTGTGAACGTGTGAACGTGTGAACGTGTGAACGTGTTTACTCCTTCAATACTTGATTAGAAACAACAACCTTCTTTAGAATGATTCTAAATCATTTTTTCTTAGTAGTTTTGGGGTTCTTAGTAATAGTATTTTTATAACCCTTAAATTTTTATATGATGAAAAAGATATTCTTAGTTTTTATGTTCGGTGGACTGCTTTTCTCTTGTCAGGAAAACCAAAGCAATTCTACTAAAAGTGAAACCACGAAAATCCAGAGCGCTGCTATGATTTCAAACACCAACAAAACAACTTCTGCTGCCCAGGAGGATGTTTGGTTGGAGAGCTTGATTACCGACACCCCTCAGGAAGGAAGAGAATTGGCCATTCAGATGGCGCGTAAAACCATTGGAGCTATGCAAAAAGATTCAGAGGTAAAAAAGAGACTGCGAGCCGAATATTCAGAAAATCCACAACACCTTATTCTTGCTTCACAAGTGGTAGCTACCGAATTTAAAACCGTAGCTGAAGCTAATAATTATTGGAAAAAATAATTAGGTATAAAATAGTCAACCTCATAAAGCCCATCTTAAAACTTTAAGGTGGGCTTTTGTTTATCTCCGCTGAGTTGTAATGTTTAATAGAGGTTTTCCGGCTAAGTCTGGACTGACAAAGAGAAAGTGGACACGAGCGGGACGCCCGCGCCAACCTATGTTTTTGGCACGAACGTGAGGTTAGTTACAGAGAAAAATTTAGGAAGAATTGTGGGCCTAATAAAGATTGTTCCAGGTAAGTTAGACTGACAAAGAGAAAGAGGACACGAGCGAGACGCTCGCGCCAACCAAGAGTACAATCAATTAAAACTATAAAAGCAAAAAACCATGGATTCTGGAGAATTCATGGTTTTTTTATAGAGTACAAATTCGTATTTAGAACAAATCCTTCATTTCTTTAATAAACCTTTCAGCCAAATCATCTGCCTCTTGTTGAGATTTTGCTTCGGTATAAATTCGGATAATCGGTTCGGTGTTCGATTTTCTCAGGTGAACCCAGTTTTCAGGGAAATCGATTTTTACACCATCGACGGTTGAAATTTCTTCTGAATCATAATTTTCTTGCATCTTCGCTAAAATCTCATCAACATCCATTTCCGGCGTGAGTTCAATTTTACTTTTGCTCATATAATAAGACGGATATTCTTTTCTTAATTCTGATACCGTTTTGTCTTTTTCGGCCAGATGAGTCAAGAACAAAGCTGTTCCAACCAAACTATCTCTACCATAATGCAACTCGGGGAAAATAATTCCGCCATTTCCTTCTCCGCCGATTAAAGCATTCGTTTCTTTCATCAGCTGCACAACGTTCACTTCTCCTACTGCGCTGGCTTGATATTTTCCACCGTGTTTCTCTGTCACATCGCGTAGCGCTCTGGAAGAAGATAAATTGCTGACGGTATTTCCTTTTTGCTTGCCGAGTAAATAATCAGCCACAGCGACTAAAGTATATTCCTCGCCGAACATATTTCCGTTTTCATCGACGAAAGCCAATCGATCTACATCGGGATCTACCACGATTCCCAAATCAGCTTTTTCTTCTTTTACCTTATCAAATAAATCGGTCAAATTCTTTGCTAACGGTTCGGGATCGTGCGGGAAATGTCCGGTGGGTTCGCAATACAATTCCACTACCTCAACACCGAGTTTCTTCAGCAACGGTGGAATAGAAATTCCTCCGGTAGAATTTACGCCATCCACCACTACTTTAAACTTAGAAGCACGGATTTTTTTGGCATCTACCCATTTTAATTTTAAAATCTCTTCAATGTGTTTATCGATATATTCATCATTAGCGGTAATTGCTCCCAAGTCATCTACTTCTGCATATTCAATATCGGTATCTTCGGAGAGTTTTAAAATCTCCTCGCCATCGGCGGCGTTTAGAAATTCCCCTTTTGCATTGAGGAGTTTTAAAGCATTCCACTGTTTTGGGTTATGACTGGCGGTCAGAATAATTCCGCCATTAGCGTTTTCCATCGTGACAGCCATCTCTACAGTTGGCGTGGTGGAAAGTCCTAAATCTACGATATCGATTCCCATTCCCACCAAGGTGCTCATCACCAGCTGCTGAACCATCGGTCCGGAAATACGTGCATCTCGACCGATTACAACTTTGTATTTTTCAGCCGAAGATTGATTTTTGATCCACTGCCCATAAGCGGTTGAAAATTTAACGAGGTCTAAAGGGGTTAAGTTATCGCCCGGACGGCCACCGATGGTGCCTCTGATTCCGGAAATAGATTTGATTAGGGTCATAGTTTTTTATTTGAGGGCAAATATAAGGATTGCTTTTAAGAGAAGGGGTTTATTCAGTTATTTAGTTATGTAGTTTGGTGGTGGCGTTTTCTAAAACAGATAAATTGTTTATTGAAGAGGATTATCCACCCTGTAAAAAATCTGTTGGCGCGGGTTTTTTTATTCCGTTTGCTGTAAAAAAGGGCGAGCTTTTAGTTTCTCTTTTTCATATAGTATTAAGACATTGATAATCTCTTGTTCTTTCTAACACTTCACGAGCTTAGGGATTTTTTCTCAGCAGGCTAAATCACGGAATCTTATAGTTCCACCTCATCTTTCTCGCAACTCAACTTAATTCCACAAGGTATTTTATTTTTATGTTACCAACCCTGCGTGAAGGATGGAAGCGACATCCTTTTTTCTTGGATAGGTTTGTTTGAAGTTATGGGTTTTTCTTAAATTTCAAGTTGGATCGAAAGGGATCAGATAAAGAAAAAAGATATAGCGGACAGCCTGACCC
>DATGSA010000158.1:0-9408 GCA_035303085.1 Flavobacteriaceae bacterium | reverse complement strand
TCGAAATAAATCCTAAAAGCCCGGAAGTGAAAAAAGTTTTAAATAAAATGACTCATTTCAATCCGGTGGATTTAGTTTGTGGTGTAAAAGACTACCAAGGAGAGAAATTTGATTTACAAGAGTTCGTCGCTCCGAACCAAGGATTTATTGCACAAAAATCTAAAAATGGAAAAGCGATAAAAGCATTGGAATTACCGGGATTATGGAATGGTGCGATGGCCTATTGGAACACGATTTTCGTCGAAGTTCCGCATCAAACTTTCAATCCGGTTAAAACCGCTTTAGACTTACTTAAACCCGGACATCAAGTGGATCCAGTTATTAAATCAAAATAAGTTTAAACCAAGGAATTTCAACTTTGAATTTATCCCATTATAGCAAATATAAATTCCTTTTGTGTTACTGCTTTAAAAACTGATCAATAGCTTTAATCACTTTTTCTCTTTGTTCGATATAGCTCATATGCCCTCCGGGAAGTTCCACCAATTTAGTGTCGGTATTTTGAGCTATATTCTTTAAGGTTTCAATCGGGATTAACGCATCCTCTTCCCCGGCTACAATCCATTTGGTACCTGTGTGATTTTTCAAAACCCATTCTCGGTCTTTTCTGATTTTCATTCCTTTTGTTGCTGCTAAAATCCCGTTTACTTCCATTTTCATCGCCGCTTCTATACGCTGATTTAATTTATCTTCAAATTGAATTCTACTCTCTTCCGCAAAAAGCTTAGTCACCGCTGATTTTATGAAAATCTGTTTGTGTTTCGGTACGATCTTTATCACCTGATCTCGTTCTATCAATCTTTCTGCTGAATCTTCTTTCGGGGAAGAATTTAAAAGCATTATTCGATCTGCGCGTTCGGGATATTTTTCCAAAAAAGCCATGCTGATATAACCTCCCATTGAATGCCCAATCAAAGAAGCAGATTCAATTTTAAGCTCGTCCATTATAAAAGCCACAGCATCCGCCATTTCTTCCATGGTATGTACTTCGCTCAAAACCGGCGTTTCTCCATGTCCGAACAAATCCGGACAAATCACCAAATTGTTTTCTTGAAGCTTCGGAATTAATTCATTCCAAATATTTCTTTCTTCCAAAAACCCATGAATTAAAAACAAGGCATTTCCTTTACCATATTGATCCAGATGAATTGGCGTGTTTTTATAATTGACGATCATAATTAACAGTATTTAAAATGCAAAATAACAGAATCTATTCAAAATCAACTACTCTTTACATTTTTATAAAGCATACCATTTACATATGACTTTTGTTTTTTCGCTAAAAAGAGGTAAGTTGTAGCTTTAAAAAAGCCCTATTATGAGTCGTGGATTTGTAAAAGAAGGAGATCAAGAAGAAGCACCGATAATTCCTCCAAGAGCTGAGCTTCCTCCCGGAGTAACCAACTATGTTACTGCTGCCGGTTATCAAGCTTTATTGGAAGAAAAACAAACTTTGGAAAAAGAGCAGAAAAATCTTCCGCATGACAATGAAACGGAGCGCAGGCGAGCTTCAATGGAAATTGATGGAAGGTTGAAATTGCTAAATGAACGCATACAATCTGCCAGAGTAATAGACCTCGACAATCAACCCCGAGATGAAGTGCGTTTTGGAGCTATTGTCACTTTTAAGAAAGATAAAGATCAATTGAAATTCCAGATTGTCGGGGTGGATGAAGCTGATATCAAAAAGAAGAAAATCGCGTTTATGGCTCCAATTGCCAAGGCTTTAATCGGTACAAAAAAAGGAGAAACAGCTGAGTTTAAGTTAGGGAAGCAAATTGAAAAACTCAAGATTTTAGATATTTCTTATCCTTAATAAGAAATTCAGGTTTTCAAGTCATTGTTTAAAAAATTATCCTTGCAGTTTATGTCCAAAACTCAAATCGCCGGCATCGCCGAGGCCCGGAGAAATATAACCTTTCTCTGTAAGATAAGGGTCGATTACACCGATCCACAATTTGGCTTCCGGATATTTTTCTTGTAAGTTTCTGACTCCTTCTTCACTGGCTATAGCAGCAACAATGTGCAGTTGTGTAGGTTGTCCGTGGCTCAACAAATCTTTAAGTGCTTCGACCAGAGAGGCTCCGGTGGCCAGCATAGGATCGGCGACAATTAAGGGGCGACCTTTCAAATCGGGACAAGTTAAATAGTCTTGTTTGATACTGAAATATTCATTGGATTCGTGTTTTCTATAAGCTGCTACAAATCCGCAATCCGCTTTGTCAAAATAATTTAAAACTCCATTAAACAGCGGTACTCCGGCTCTAAGAATTGTCGCCACTACCGGTTGCACTGTCAGTTCAAGTGATTTCACTTTGGCCAAAGGAGTTTGTATTTCCACTTCTTTAGATGCTAACTGTTTACTTATTTCTAAGGCAGCCACTTCTCCGATTCTCTCTATATTTCTACGAAATCGCAAACGATCCTGTTGCACTTTCACATCGCGAAGCTCATTAATCCATTGCGTAACCAACGAAAACTCATCTGACAAAACTCTAAGCATAAAACAATTTGTTTTAAATAATTATAAGGTCAGTCAACAAAAATACAATTTTATTAAACTTTAAGTACTAAAGATATCAATTCAAAAACAATCTTAGTAATCTCGATTTTTTAAATAGAAGATTAACCTCGGTTTTGTCAACTTGAATTTTTAAATTTACGAATATAATAAATCAATAAAATATTTATGAAAGGAAAAGTAATTGAAGGCAGAGCTAAACCCAGAGGAAATTACCCACACCTCAAACGAGCTGGTGATTTTATTTTTGTATCCGGAACGAGTTCACGCCTTCCGGACAATAGTTTTGCAGGTGTAGAAGTAGATGAAATGGGAACGACCAGTTTAGATATCAAAGCGCAGACAAGAGCGGTGATTGAAAACATAGAAACCCTTCTAAAAGAAGAGAATGCAGGTTTGCAAGATCTTGTAGAACTCAGTGTGTTTTTAGTCAATATGAATGATTTTAAGGGCTACAATGAAGTTTATGGAGAATTCTTTGATGCTGAAACCGGACCAACCCGAACAACAGTAGCGGTTCATCAACTTCCTCACCCTCATTTATTGATTGAAATTAAAGCGGTTGCTTTTAAAAAATAGAACGATGGAAAAATTACAAAACTTAATTGATGGAGAACTTCGCCCGGCTGTTTCTCAAAAATGGCTGGACAACTATAATCCTTCTACAGGAGAGGTATATTCACTTATCCCTGATAGCGGAACAGAAGATATCGCTTTAGCGGTAAAATCTGCTCAAAAAGCATTTCCGGCTTGGTCAAAAACTTCGATAAACCATCGTTCGAGAATACTGACGCGAATTGCTGATGAAATTGAAGCTCAAATGGATGAATTTGTGGCTGCTGAATCCAAAGACAACGGCAAACCTTTATCTTTGGCGAAAGCTGTAGATATTCCTCGAGCAGTAAGTAATTTCAGATTTTATGCTCAAGCCATCACGCAATTTTCAAGTGATTCTCAAGAAAATACAGCCAGTAAAACGATCAACTACACTTTACGAAGACCTGTTGGGATAGTGGGTTGTATTTCTCCTTGGAATTTACCGTTATATCTTTTCAGTTGGAAAATTGCACCGGCCTTAGCTGCAGGAAATTGCGTAATCGCTAAACCCAGCGAAGTCACTCCGATGACTGCATTCTTACTCAGTAAGATTTGTCAAAAAATCGACTTACCCAAAGGAGTTTTAAATGTGGTGCACGGTTTAGGAGAAGCGGCAGGACAAGCTATTGTGGAGCATCCCGAAATCAAAGCAATATCTTTTACAGGTGGTACAACAACAGGTGCAGCAATTTCTAAAATTGCAGCTCCTCAATTCAAAAAACTTTCCTTAGAACTCGGCGGTAAAAATCCGAATTTGATTTTCGCTGATTGCAACTATGACAAAATGTTGAAAACCACAATTCACTCCTCATTTGCTAATCAAGGACAAATCTGTTTGTGTGGCTCGAGGATTTTTGTGGAAAATAAAATATACGAGCGGTTTAAAAAAGATTTTATAGCAGCGACTAAAAAACTAAAAGTAGGGGCACCAACTGATCCAAAAAGTAATTTAGGAGCATTGGTATCTAAGCCTCATTTTGAAAAAGTGTTGGGTTATATTCGTGGAATCAATAACGAAGAAGCAACTATTTTAACAGGGGGGAATCCTGTGACCGTTCCGGGACGTGAAAATGGATATTACCTTGAACCGACTATTATAGAAGTAAAAACCAATGATTGTAAACTCAATCAGGAAGAGATTTTCGGACCGGTGGTCACCATTATGCCTTTTGAAGAGGAAGCAGCAGCAGTGAAAATGGCCAACGATGTTCGTTATGGATTGTCCTCCACTTTATGGACTTCAGATGTAAATCGAATAATGCGCGTTAGCGGTCAATTAGAAACAGGGATTGTTTGGGTAAATACCTGGCTAAATAGAGATTTACGCACTCCTTTTGGTGGTATCAAAGAAAGCGGTGTAGGTCGTGAAGGTGGATTTCACGCGTTGGAGTTTTTCACTGAACCGAAGAATGTATGTATTCAGTATGAATAGGAAAGAACTGATCTATTTAAAACTCAAATAATCATTCTTTTTTTTCTCCATCTTCATTTGTAGTGGCACAGACTTCTTCTGCAAATTCACGGAGTAAGCGTTTGTGTTGTTTGGTGTACATTTTTTGATTTTTCAAATCCTCTAAGTCCTGCACAAAGTCAGGTTCACTAAATCGGTTTGTTTCTACTTTTGCTTTTTTCAGCAGGGTATATTCTACAGTGAACTCAGCACCCAGGAAAAGAATTAAACAAGTGTAAAAAATCCACAGCATCAATAAAATAACTGAAGACGCACTTCCATAAATAGAAGTGGGGTCACTTGTACTAAAGTAAAAACTCAGGCCATATTCTGCTAAAAGGAATAATACAGTAGTCACTGATCCGCCAACTAAAGCGTATCTCCATTTTAATTTGACATCGGGTAATATTTTAAAAATTGCTGAGAATAGAAACCAGATAAAAACGTAGGAAAATATAAAATTAAATATATTTAAGCTCACCGTAGAAATTCCCGGCGCAAAATCACTGATATATTTTCCAAGATAAGTTACAACTGTTGTAATGATTAAAGAGGCGACCATCATAAAACCAATAGAGAGAATCATCCCTAAAGAAATCAATCGATCGAGAATCATCATGAGCACTTCGGATTTTTTTTCTCGCACTGCCCATATTTTATTCATTGCTTTTTTCAGTTGAAAAAAAGCTCCGGAAGCAGCAAATAAAATCACGCCAATACTGATGATTAAAGCTACTGTAGATTCTCCCTCGACATTAACATTGACGACCATTCTCTCAACAGATTCAGCTGTATCCACTCCTACCACATCCGACAAGCTTTCAATCAATTCATCCTGCACTTGGGATTTGCCAAAAAAATATCCTGCAACTGTAATGACAATCATTAATAGCGAAGGAAAAGAAAAAAGTGTATAGTAAGCTATAGAAGCGCTGCGTTGAAATGGATCATTTTTCAACCAACGTTGAACGGTATTTTTAAACAGTTGCAATATCGTTTTCATACAGACAAATTTTCATAAATATTTTGGCGATCACTTTAATATTTAAAGCTAAGCAAAATTATTTTTATGGGGTCAAATTTGTCATTTGGATTTTTTTCGTCTTTCTCTTTCTTCTAATAAAAGACTAAGCTCACGTCCTGTTTGTCCTTCTACAGAAGAATTTTCTTCTGCTCTTCTGATGAGGTAAGGAATTACTTCTTCCACTTTCCCAAAAGGCATATATTTAGCAGAGTTGTAACCATTTGCACTTAAATTGAAGGTGATATTATCACTCATTCCGTATAATTGACTGAACCAAACGCGTTTATCATCTTTAGCAATTCCTCTTTCTTCCATAATTTCCATGGCCAAATAAGAGCTTTCTTCGTTGTGAGTTCCAATATAGACTGCAATATCATCTATATTATTCAAGCAAAATTTCATAATAGAATTAAAAACATCATCAGTTTCCTGTTTATTTTTACAAATAGGACTGGGATATCCCATTTCAGCAGCTCTTCTTCTTTCTTTTTCCATATAAGCTCCACGCACTAATTTCATCCCGATTTTGTAACCTTTATTTCGAGCGCGTTTGAGAAGATTCATCATATATTCAGGTCGATCCCAACGATAACATTGTACAGTACTAAAAACCACTGTCTGTTCAGTGTTATATTTCTCCATCATTTCCTCAACCAAATTATCTACAGCAGTCTGGATCCAAATCTCTTCCGCATCGATCATTATTTTTAACCCAATATTATGCCCGTGTTTGCACAAACGATCCAGTCTGTTTCGCACGCCTTCCCAGGATTTTTGTTCTGCTGCGGTAAGTTTCTCACCGGCATCTACTTTCTCCCAAATCTCAAACCTGCCCAACTGAGATGGTTTGATTGCGACAAAAGGAATAGCTTCATATTTGACAGCAAAATTCGAAAGCCAAATCTGATCATCGAGATCGCTTTCCAATTCTTCATCGGATTTCTCGCGCACTTCACTGGCATAATCAAAAACCGTATATGCTTTCTCTTTGAAGTGTTCTTCTATAATAGGAACACATTCTTTACTTGTTTCTCCTCCACAAAATTGTTTGAAAATCGTATTTCTAATTATAGATTTTACCGGAAGATTATATTTCAACGAAAAGGTGGTTAGCCAAGTTCCAACCGAAACCATCCAGGGGCGACTCATCAATTTAAACAGAAAGATTGACCTTTTCAACTCCTTATCTGTCTTGAGCTTAAATGCTCGTTTTGTATTCTCAAATATTTTTTTATGCATTATATTTCCAATTTTCGTACATTTAGAATTGCCGGGAATAACAACGGCACAAACTACAAAACATGAAGTACAATTTCGGCCTTAAAAATAACACTGTTTTCGGTGAAAAAGCCTATGTCAAACTAAATAATTTCCTCATTGAAAACAACTATTCAAAAGTTTTTATTCTTTGTGATGAAAACACTCAAAATCACTGTGTTCCACGGTTTTTTAGGCAGCTTACCACTTCCATAAATTCAGAAATTATCGAGATTGAAAGTGGTGAAAACAACAAAGACATTGAAACTTGTCAACAATTATGGTCAATTTTATCCGATTTAGGAGGCGACAGAGATTCGGTTTTAATCAATTTGGGAGGAGGAATTATTACAGATATGGGCGGGTTTGTCGCTTCAACTTTTTTGCGTGGAATTCCTTTTATCAACATTCCGACCACACTTTTAGCTATGGTCGATGCTTCGGTAGGCGGAAAAACCGGAGTCAATCGAGCAGGGCTAAAAAATCAAATCGGGTTGTTTAAAGATGCGGTTTTCACTTTAATCGACGTTGCTTATTTACGCACACTGCCTCAAAATCAAATGAAAAGCGGTTTAGCTGAAATGCTAAAACACGGATTGATTGCCGATAAAAAATATTGGGAAAAACTCAGTGATCTCAGTCAACTCAATCTGACAGATTTAGAAGGGCTGATCAAAGAATCAATACAACTCAAAACTGAAATAACCCGGCAGGATAAAGAGGAATCCAATTTGCGGAAGAAATTAAATTTCGGTCATACTTTGGGTCATGCTATCGAGAGTTATTGTTTAAAAAGCCCTGATAAAACAACGTTATTACACGGTGAAGCTATTGCGATTGGAATGATTTTAGAGGCATTTTTATCAACACAAATCACTAATTTATCTCAAACAGCACTTCAAGAAATCCAAGAAGTAATCCTGCATAGTTTTAAAAAAACAAGCTTTGATCCTGATGATATTGAAGAGATTATAGGGCTTTTAAAATATGACAAAAAAAACATTCGCGGAAAGATTAATTTTGTGCTCTTAGAAGACATCGGTCAAGCAATCATTGATTGTCAATCAACTGAAAATCAAATAAGAGAAGCTTTTGGTTATTATGCAGCCATCACTTCAACTCAATAATATATTTTTTCAAACAAAAAGGGCTGTATTCAGAGAACACAACCCTTGATTTAATTTTTCTTCGACATTCAACTAACTGCGATAAAGTTTTAAAGTTATTATGATCACCGGCGTCCGGAAATAATATTTAGTAACACAACTATAATGGCAATTACCAATAAAATGTGAATTAAATTTCCCGTTCCCATTCCGTCGGCAACACCAAACATTCCTAAAACCCAAATAATAACGCAAATAACGGCTACCAACCACAAAACACTTCTCATGACATTAAGTTTAATTGATTAGAGTAGTGAAAATAATAATTATTATTCAATACCCAACCCCTTAAGTTGGTTTTTTACAAAATATTTCACAATTAAATGGGTTTCAACTCAAAAATTTAATTTAAAAAAACGGATTATTTATGGGATTATTTTTATGAAATCAATATAAAATTCCGTTTACCCTAACTCACTTAATAAAATGCTTAAAGCCTTTCAATCCCAAAATACGTCAGTTTCATTTTCCTGAAAATGGAACTCTTCATATATTTTTTCAATTTCCGTTAATTGTTCAGGTGTGGCTTCTTCCATCACTCTTTTAAAAAGTGTATGTTCTTCAAATCGTATATGATGTTCCAATTCTTCTTCTCCTAAGCTCAAGGCTATTTCAGGTGGTTTTTCATTTTCTAAGAATAATTTGTCTAAACGTCGGCGACTGGACAGCATTTTTTTCACCATGGGATCATCCATCCCTAAAATAGGGTAGATATATTTCTCTTCCGCATCAAAATGAGGAGTCATATAAGTTTTATAAAACCAATCTGTATATTTTTTTATTCGTTCAAAACTAACGCCCTTGGATATTCCTTGTCGAATTTTGAAACACAATTCCAATCCATGGCGGTGCTCCTTACTAAAGGATTCTAATTCTTCATTTTTCTCCATAATACATGTACTTATATTATAAATTTTCCAATACTGTTTTTAAAACGATAGCTTGGTTATGCTTTTCATCTTTGGCTCCGTACAACAAACAAATCTGTTGTTGTTGAGCAATTTGTTTTACTTGCTTTAATTCGCTTTCTTTATTTTTAAGTTCTTTTTTATAACGTTTGGTAAATTCTTCGAATCGTTCCGGTTTATGATCAAACCATTTTCGCAGATCTGTGGATGGTGCCAATTCCTTATTCCATTCATCCAACTCAGCGTCTTTTTTACTTACACCTCTTGGCCAAACTCTGTCAATCAAAAGTCTATATCCATCCTGATCGGTGGGATCGTCATAAATTCTTTTGGTGATAATTCTTTTCATTATTGCTCTTTTTTTCTTGGCGGTTTCGGATTTAATGGTCTTACCGTCAATTCATTAATCAACATATTATCCGGAGTTTCCAATACGTGAACGATTGAATCTGCTAAATCATTGGGGTGTAACATGTTCTGATGTG
>DATGSA010000157.1:0-2227 GCA_035303085.1 Flavobacteriaceae bacterium | reverse complement strand
ATTAATGTCGTGAAATTAAAAAAAATAATCAATTTAAATTAAGTATTTATGTTAATGTATTCTATTTAATGTCACAATTTGCAATCGGAATTAAATAAAAACACAAATCATTTTATATTTATCGGATAATCAGACGATTATCAGAGGATTTAAACTTTAAAAAAGAAGACAAATCTAATTCAAATGTACATAATTTCCCATTCAAAGCTTATCTTTACGACTTAAATGAAATATTTACAGTGAAACGTGAAATTTTTAAAACATCAGATGGGTCTCATAGCATCCGATTGCCCGAATGGAACGAACAGTATCATTCAAAACACGGAGCTATTCAAGAAGCCGAGCATGTTTTTATTAAAAGTGGATTGGTTTGTGCATTGCAACATCAAAATTCCCGAAGTCTGTTAGATGTTTTGGAGATGGGATTTGGAACCGGATTGAATGCTCTTTTGACAGTAATTTTCAGTCAACAAAATAAACTTCCTATTAACTATACCACTTTAGAGGCTTATCCGGTACCGGAACAGGAGTGGAGACAATTAAATTTTCCACAGGAAATTTCCGAAAAAAATACACAAGAATTATTTAATAAATTGCATCAATCATCTTGGGAGCAAGAGATCACCATAACTCCTAATTTTATTTTGAAGAAACAGAAAATGTTTTTTCAGAATTTCCATCAAAAAAATAAAATGGATGTGATTTATTTTGATGCTTTTGGACCAAGAGTTCAGCCGGAATTATGGGAAGAAGGAATGTTTAAAACCATGTATGAAGCTTTGCGTGTAAATGGAGTTTTGGTAACTTATTCAGCTAAAGGAAGTGTGAGAAGAGCACTTCAACAAGTTGGATTTCAAGTGGATAAAATACCCGGGCCGCCCGGAAAAAGAGAAATGTTGAGAGCTTTTAAGAAGGAATTGTAAACTTGACTTTATAAATAAAGGATCTTTTCTGTTTAGAATTGCTTATTTTTGATTATTGGCAGTATTATTGATAAGTTGTAGTCGAGATTGGATTATGAATAATGTACTTTCAAGAAATTTATAACTATGAGATATTTCATTTTAATTTTTGCAGTTTTAATATGGTCTGGAGCTTTCGCCCAAATTGATGGTCCGAAAAAATCAAGAGATACCGGAAAAAGTATTGAAAGTGAAAGTCGCAGCATTGGGCGAGAATCTTCTTCCAGCCAGGGCAATTTGCGTATTGATAAAGGATTCTCTTCGTCTTCTAAAAATAAATCGCTCCTTGGTCAACCGGATAGTCCTTCTTTAAAAAGAGAAAAAAAAGACAATAAGGTAAACATCAACCAAAAAGAAGAATATGTAAAACGGTATGTCGATTTTAAACCGAAATATGCAGAAAATGAAGGAAATGGGGAAATGTATCCGGAATTTAGTCAACCTCAAGATTTGGGAAAGTTTTTCACGGATGGAGATTATGTAAAAGTAAGTTGGCGTGATGCTCAAGTAGTAGATGGGGATAGGGTAGATATCATAGTGAATGGAGAAGTAGTGGTGGGGAATGTTACGCTTTTAGGAAGGTTTCATAGTATTCGAGTGGATTTAAAAGATGGATTTACCAAGATTCAATTCAAAGCGCTTAATCAAGGAGAATCCGGTCCGAATACGGCAGAATTTAAAGTGGAAGATGAAGATGGTTCGGTTTTAACGCACGATGAATGGAATTTAACTACAGGAACCGTGGCATCATTAGTGGTAGTGAAAAGATAAATTACTATTCGATAAAACAATAAAATAAAAAAGGTCACTGTTTTTGATAAGCAGTGACCTTTGTTGTTGAATTATATAAAGAAATTAAGCAGAAACGCTTTTCTCTTTTTCTTCTTCCAAAACTTCTTCGATCGATCCGATATATCGCTCAGCATCTAAGGCTGCCATAGAACCGGTTCCCGCAGCTGTTACAGCTTGACGGTATTCATTATCTTGCACGTCACCTGCTGCAAAAACTCCCGGCAAATTAGTTTTGGTAGATTTGCCTTTGGTCAGTAAATAACCGGCGTCATCCATGTCTAACTGACCTTTGAAAATTTCTGTGTTCGGGGTATGTCCAATCGCCAAGAAGAATCCGGAAATCTTTATTTCTTCAGTTTCCTTGGTTTGATTATTGATGATTTTTAATCCTTCTACCGTGTTTTCCCCTAAAACTTCTACGGCTTCGTGATTGTATTTAATTTCGATATTTTCTATTCTTTCAACTCTATGTT
>DATGSA010000156.1:0-2459 GCA_035303085.1 Flavobacteriaceae bacterium | reverse complement strand
CGATCATAAATCCGCCTCCGCCAAGATTTCCGGCACCGGGATAAACCACTGCCAAAGTAAACTGTACGGCAATCGCGGCGTCAATCGCATTTCCTCCCTGTTGTAAAACGTCTTTCCCCACCGCACTGGCCAAAGGATGAGCTGTCACTACTGATCCGGAATCCGTGGTTATTGTTTTATCCGCTTCGTAATCGAAAGCGAGTTCTGTAAGGTAATTTTCTTCGGAAGTCGTGGTCGTTTTTGGAGTTTCCTTACAAGCAATGAAACTTATTAACAGGAATCCGACCAACCAATAGGTGTATTTAAACATCATATTTGAGATTATTTCTGCTATGAAGCAGCAATTAATATTTGTCTTGAAATTTAAATATTTTTTCAAGTTTTCCTTAGACTTAGCGCAGGTTTATTTTATTTAGCTCAAGTTTAAAACAGCGTTGACAAATAAATCTTTTTACTATAAATAAGAGCAACATTGAAGGTTGGGCTAAAGCCCGATTGTTGAGTCCTCGTTTGTTGCAGTCAGCTGAAGCAGACTGTAATAGAAGCTGGATTCTTCTCAAAGTAAACTGGATCAACTTTTACACTAATAAACATTTTCAGTTTTCTCTATATATTCATCACACGATCTTTATTACCGTTGGATTCATCCAACGGGCTAAATTATACCGCCCTACTTCGGGCTTTAGCCCAATTTGAACGCTGTTTACCAAGCAATCAAATTAATAATTTTTCATTTAAAACGTATTAAAATTGAAAATAACAGCGTTAAATTAAACTACAGCCTTTTATTTCTATTTCTTTCACTATTATATTGGCTGGAATTGCTTTCAGTTTCTCCTTTTGCAATAAAACAAGAGGTCATTTGTAGCACGACTAAAACCTCCCTTATCCACAACAAACTATACCTCCACTTCCGGATAAAGATTCTCTTGTTTAATCACTTCTTCCTCCTCGGTCAGTTCTTTCAACAGGGGTTCTGCGCTCGCATAGTTTTTGATGACTTTCACCGTAATAATCGCAAGTGGAATAAAAAGAATACTCACAACTATATGAGCAATGGTAGTTGCCAAAAGAACCTCCAATGTTTCGGCTGACTTAGCAGTGCGATTTGCAACTTGCGCAATAACATTATTGAGAACCCAGAGTCCCCACCACCCATGCACAAGACCATTTGAGGAAATTCCATGAGGAGCAATTCCTTTTTTTAATAACAGCTCTTTTGTTTCTTGGTACATTTCCTTCATAATCTGATAGGGTCTATAAAAATTAATAATCGGAACAAACCAACTTCCCGCTGCCCAACCTTCTTTGTGATCCAAGTAGTTTAGCTTCAAATGAAGATTATAATAAGCGCGTCTAAACCACCGAATAAATGTGATGGCAGAAATAATGTAAACTATCAAATAAACAATTCCAATTATTCGTATTCTTAGGTCATTTGCATCTACAGCTTCTTGTGAAATATACCCACCGATTATTGCGGTTTGAATCAAATCATATTCAAAATATCTGGCAACTAATAAAATCATATCTACTCCCAGAACAATCCATATTAACGTGATTGCATTCTTAGCTCTTTTTCCGTTAGGTCTTAATTTCTCCATTATTTTATTTAAATATTTGAAAAATAAAAAGTATCATTTGAGAGTATAAAGTAATTAAGAATAGATTTTGAAATAGTTGAACCTCCTAATAATTTATTCTATCCATTCGCGATTCTAATCCATTCTCTGCTGAATTTTCTCGTAAAACAATCGATTCATTTTTAGTTTTAATGAGATTGAACTCACAAACATAGAAAATTACCTACTATAATCAAAAAGTTTTCTTAAATAAAGATGGGTTTATCGAGTTTTGGAAGCGTAAAATCTTATCTTTTAAGAGGAAATAAGATGTTCTCTATGATTTTCACAAAAGCATACTAAATGAAAATTCCAAAACAGTTCAAAACAATGAAAGTCATTCTGAAAATAGGATTGTTAAATAAAACAGTTGTAATCTACTCCATAATGATAGTAAGAGAATCCATTTAGAAATAGTATTCTCTGATAGCTAAGGAATTAACTTAGCTGATAGAAAATATTGTTAAGATCTTAATTATATCAGTGTTATAAAAAAACTCTATCCCTTCGCCAACCATTGCTGCACTTCGCGGAAATTCTCAGGACTTACGCCGTGACCAATGGGAAATTCCGAGTATTTTGTTTCTATCCCCAAGTTTTCCAGAAAAGGTTTGGTTTTCCTATCCCACTCTACCGGCACTACTTCATCGACAGAGCCGTGAGAGCTGTAAACCTTTAAGTTGGAGAAATCTCCTTTCTCATAATTTTCTTTGAGTAAAGTTTGATGGATATATCCACTCATCCCCACCACGCGATTTACTTTTTCCGGATAAGACAACGCTACGGCATAACTCAAAATAGCGCCTTGGCTGAAACCTAATAAAGTGATTTGATTGG
>DATGSA010000155.1:0-2169 GCA_035303085.1 Flavobacteriaceae bacterium | reverse complement strand
GAGCGCAGCCTGTTTGGTGATAAAGCCTATAGCCGGGAGTCCTTAAAACAGATTGCCCGCGAGAATGGGTGGTACTACGGGATTCTGGATAAAGCCAAACGCAATGCCCCGCTGAGCAATGCTCAGAAAAAGCGCAACCGCAAGTTAAACCGCATTCGCGCTGCTGTGGAGCATCCGTTTGCGTGGATGAAGACCAGGGCGAACCTGCTGGCTATGCGGGCGAAGACCCAGACTCGCAACCGGTTTCGATTTATCTTTGCCTGTATTGGATGATACGTAGTACCGTGACAGCGAAACTTGAACCGGGCTGGATTTTTATACTTAAAAAGTCTAAATCAGTGGGATCGGTGGCTCTATGCAACAGCCAGAAAGCATAAAAACGGCTCTTTTGAGCCTCTTTGAGAGGCATTGGAGACCTGTTTTTCCCAAAACAGGGAAAAATATGAGAAAACAGGCGAAAATCTGTTCACTTTTACCCCCCACAAAAATTTATTCAAAGAACAACGAAAGATTATTCAAAGCCTTCTGCTATTAAATAAAAAGTCCATTGCTAATGAAAAATTCAACAGTTAATTTAGTGGATATGAATGAACAAGAAGTTTTTGAACAATTTTGCATAGCTGTAAAAGAGGGAAGTTCAATTGATGCAAGATCCAAACTGATGTCGTTATTTGGTCTTATATCTATTGAAGAGTTTTTGATTAAGTATCCCAAATATAACTATATAGAACTTACTCAAATATTTAATGTCAAAAAAAAAGATAGCTGGCCAAGGTATGATGATTTAATTCTGGGCTTTCTTTATTTGAATGTAAATAATGGGAATAACGCTTACCGTCATTTAAGTAATGCTATACAAAAAGAACCAGATCATTACCTCGCATACTACTTAAGAAGCTTCATAGATATTGAGATAAACAGTAAGTGCATTGATGATGCTAAAGAGGCTACCATTTTAAATCCAAATGAGAGGACATTATTTTCTTTGGGTAACAGATATTTTGAAAATGGAAAGAGGAAACAAAATGCTACTTCTCCAGCTTTTTCGCGTGCAATACTAAGTTTCCGAAATTCACTCAAATTAAATAACGATTATGTTTTTTCGAGACTCCAACTAGCAAGAGTATTTTACTCTACTTATAACTATTACATGGCATATAAAGAGTTTAAGAGATGTATAGAAATTAAACCAGAAGAAGGAATATTTTATTTAGAAATTTCAAGAACTCTATCTAAAATGACTTGGAGCTCTAAGGTATCTAAGAGAGAAGAAAAAGCTTTTATCTATCTGAATAAAGGTCTCAAATTGGATGAAGAAAATCCATTATTCCATTTAGAATTGGGTAATCTTTATGGAAAAATTGACGATTTAGAACAATCTATTTTACACTATGAAAAATATTTGGAAAAGTCTGGCTTTGAGATTGAGGATCATAATATTTCTCTGAGAGAAAATTCAAAAGAAGAACCAATCGAAATAAAAAAAAGGTCTAATAATGTGATGTTAAATTGGGAATATAGCTTATCTTCAATAAAACCCGATCCTTTGAGTGAGCCTAAAATAATTTCGACTAAATTGAAAATGTTTAAGAGAATGAAATTAATTAGAGATGGAAACACATTATTGGAAGAAAAAAAATATGTTAAAGCCATAAATGTTTATGAAAATCTGATTAAAAAATATTTAAATTTAAATGTTTACATTGACTATAATGTATTAAAAGAATATTCAAAATATTATAAATGTAAAATATTATCCAAGAATAAAAACTTTCAGTTTGACTATGATCACCCAAAGTATAAGTGGCTTGATAGTGACAGAGATGCATCAAGCTATCGACGATCAATATATGAAATCTACTCAGAGGCAAAAATTATGGAAATTGTGAAATCTTTTCAAGAAACAGAAACTAAATTATCATTTGGAAAATATAAGGATGTTGATTTAAAAACAGTCATTGAGAAAGATTTGAGCTATATTAAATGGTGTTATTTTAATATTCCAAGTTTTTTTATAATCGATTTGATTCGGGTTGATGAGAAATTAAGAAAACTAAATGATTATTATAAACTTATTGAAATTCATTTGATAAAAGCTGATTATCTGTTTCAAGTATTCGATGATGAAGAGGAAGATTACCACAGAGAATACCCTTCTCTTGGAGATGT
>DATGSA010000154.1:0-5512 GCA_035303085.1 Flavobacteriaceae bacterium | reverse complement strand
CTATTGATTATGCTGCAACAGATGATAATATCGAAGGAATCAGCATTGAAGTCCCGCCGGTTCAAGCAGGAATTACTCAATTAAAAAACATAAGAGAAGCCTTGAAGAGATTTAAAGAATCCGGAAAGTTTGTGACGGCTTATGGAAATGTTTACTCCCAATCCGATTATTATTTAAGTGCTGTAGCCGATAGTATTTTCATCAGCCCGGCAGGATATTTAGATTTCAAAGGATTGGCTACTGAACTGATGTATACTAAAGATTTCCAAGATAAATCAGGCGTAAATATGGAAGTCGTTAGAATGGGAAAATATAAAAGTGCTGTGGAGCCGTTTTTACAAAATGAGATGAGCGAAAATAACAGGGAACAAATTCTTTCTTATTTGAATTCTATTTGGAAGAATTTACGTGTAGATATCGGACAAGACAGAGATATATCTGCTGAACATTTAGACACCATCGCCGATCAGCTTTTAGCACGTACTCCAGAAAAAGCTAAGAATGTTGGACTGATAGATAAAATCGCTTACCGAGGTGAATACGAATCCGGCCTGAAAAAACAGCTGGACATAGCGGAGAAAAAGGATTTAAAATTTGTCAACATACTGGACTATTCCGAAAATATAGGGGCACAAAACATTTATAAATCCAACAACAATAAAATTGCCGTAATTTATGCTCAAGGCGAAATCATCGACGGACAAGGAACCGTTAGCAAAGTCGGACCTGAAGAAATAAATAAAGCTCTTCGCAAAGCGCGAAAAAACAACAAGGTAAAAGCTGTTGTTTTTCGCATAAACTCTCCGGGAGGCAGCGCTATGGCCAGTGAACATATTTGGAAAGAAATTGAAAACACTAAAAAGGAAAAACCGGTTATTGTATCAATGGGGAATTTAGCTGCTTCCGGGGGGTATTATATCGCCGCAGGAGCTGATCGAATCTTTGCGGAACCAAGCACGATTACCGGAAGTATTGGCGTATTTGGTATGCTTCCCAATTTCAAGGAATTGACCGATAAAATAGGACTCCATTCACAGCAAGTAAAAACCAATGAACATGCCATCACCTACAGTCCTTTTAAAAAAATGAATCAAGATCAACACGATTTTATTCTTGAAAACATTCAAGAAATTTACACTCTTTTTAAAACCCGTGTTGCCGAAGGACGTGATTTAACTATGGATCAAGTTGAAGAAATTGCTCAGGGTCGTGTGTGGACCGGAGAGCAAGCGCTTGACATTGGCTTAGTTGATGAGTTAGGCAGTTTTCAAGATGCCCTTGCTTATGCAGCACAACAAGCTGATATTGATGAATATCAAGTGACAGAACATCCTATTTTCCGTGTAGATATAGATAAAATCTTACGTCAATTCGGTTTGGAAACTTCAAAAACTGAAATAACTAAAGAAATTTTAGGAGATGAACTCTATCCTATTTTTGAAGAGATGAAAGCCAAAACAGAGCGTAAGGGAATTCAATTAATCTTCCCCTATCCAACAGAAATTAAATGATTTTCCTGATGAAAATTTATAAAAAAAGGATGGTGAGTTATTTACCATCCTTTTTTTTATAAACCGTTGAGCGATTTATCCAAATAAAAAGGAAGCTTTACCGTCGATTATCGTTTAGAGGTTTGATAAAAAAGCCTTACCTATTTTCCTTAAAAAGCTCAAAAATCCTTTTTACTCCAATATAAATCTTGATTAAAACAAAAATAAATAGAGAATTCACAAAATAATTCCAAAAATACCATACATTTACCTCAGTTGAATTATCAATTAACGATTATTCGAACAAGTTTTATCTTTAAAAACAAATATTTGACTAACCAACCAAAAAATAATCTGATCATGACAACCACTACACTAAGATTAGTTTTAATTATTTTGGTCACGGGAATAATTATCTCTTGTGATTCAATGCTCAATACCGTAAAAGGAGAAGGTCCGGTGGTTAGCAAGGAAGTACCATTAGCAGATTTTCATGAAATCAAAGTTTCCTCCGGATGGGAAGTAGAATTAATACCCGATCCGCAACCCAGAATGATTATTCACACGGAAGAAAACCTACTGGACATGGTAGAATATAAAATTGAGCGCGGTAAACTTCATATTACTCATCAAGGTTCGGTCGGTAATTCTAAATCCCGATTAATTCAAGTGTTTTTCAGGCAACTCGACAATATTTCAGCAGACAGTAATGCTGAAATTTTCTCTTCTGCGATTTTCGAACAAAATTATATGAATATAGAAGCTTCTACCAATGGAAAAATCAACTTAAAACTTTGGACAGATTACTGTAAAGTAAAAACCTCAGCCAGTGGAATTGTAAATCTTGAAGGAACCACCAACGATTTCAAAGTTAGTGCCAGTACCTCATCACGGGTAAACGCAAAAGAATTAAAAGCTGAGAGTTGCAATGCTGTGGCCACTTCCAGTGGTTACATCAGTATTTATGTCACGGAAAGTTTAAACGCTGAAACTGAAACCGGCGGGAAAGTCGACTATTTTGGGAATCCATCGTTTAAAAATTTTAAATATAATCAGTCAGATGAGGGGATTCGCAGTAATGACCGCACAAGAACCGGTGAAGAATCGAATTCAAACGACGAGGATACAAAAGACCGAAGAAGCTCTAAACCTCGTTCGAATCGTCGTAATTAATTATAACACGCATGATCCGCAAAATTATAACCTTATAAGCTGACTCGGTATCGATTAGAATTGGCAACTGTCAAATCTTATCTAAAATTAGTTAAAGTATTAGGGTTTTTGATTTTGTTTTTGGTTTGTCGAGCTTATTTCCAAACGCTTTCCTCCTTCTCTTTTATAACTTTATGCTTATAATAAGGAGCAAAGTAGCGGATAATTATTAACTTCGTCCCATCTTAAAAAAACTCTCAACTCATGATACAAAAGAAGATTGCAGATTTTCTTTTTTCAACAAGATTAATGGCGGTTTTATTTATTGTCTTTGCAGTATCCATGGCCGTCGGAACTTTTATCGAAGACGCATATAGTACAGAATTTGCTCGGATTTATGTTTATGATGCCAAATGGTTTGAACTCATTATGGTGGTTTTTTGTATAAACTTTTTCGGTAACATCGGTAGATATAAATTGTGGCGAAAAGAAAAATTAATTACCCTGATATTTCACTTATCATTTGTGTTGATTATTATCGGCGCAGGAATCACCCGTTATATTAGTTTTGAAGGATTAATGCCTATTGAAAATGGCCAAACTGTAGATTCTTTCTATTCTGGAACAACCTACCTCACCGCTTATCTTGACGGAGAAACAGAGGAAGGCATGATGCGCAAGAAGAAGGAATTCCCTGTTCTATTAGCTGAAGGCGCCAACAATCACCATACTTTCAAAACCGATTTTAAAGGACAAAACGTAGAATTTGAAATTACTGAATTCATCAAAGAAGCCAAACGAACTGTGGTGGAACATCCGGAAGGAAAACGATATCTAAAAATAGTTAATGCGGGTGGCGGTCAGCGAAATGATAATTTCTTAGAAGACGGACAGGTCGGTAGTATCAACAATCTCCTTATTTCATTTAATAAAGAAACCGATGGCGCCATCAACATTAAAGAAGAAAATGGTGAATACACTATTAACTCTCCCTTCCCGGGAACATATATGAGAATGGCCGATCGAAAAGAAGGGGTGCTGGTAGAAGATTCGGTTCAAACCCTACAGCTTGCTTCGCTATACGATTTGGGAGGACTACAATTTGTAATACCGGAAGAAGCCATCACCGGTAAATATGAAGTTGTCAAAGCCGATGAAGGGCAGTCTATTATGGACGCAATTGTGGTTAAAACAAGAACTGACGGTGAGGAAGAAGAACATATTCTGATGGGAAATAATCAAAGTGTGAGCAACTTTACCGAATTCAAATTAGGAGATTTAGATATTCACATGCGCTATGGCAGTAAAGAATATGAATTGCCTTTTTCAATGCATTTAGTTGAATTTATTGCCGAAAAGTATCCCGGAACAGCAGACAATCCCAACCCGAGTTATTCGTCTTTTAAAAGTAGAGTATTACTTTCAGATATGAGTGATAAAGACACCGTGGAAATATATATGAACCATGTATTAGACCACAAAGGATACCGATTTTTCCAAGCATCATTTATGCCTGGAGAAAAGGGAACAGTTCTTTCTGTCAACCACGATTTTTGGGGTACTACGATCACTTATATCGGTTATACCCTGCTTTATATAGGATTGGTCCTTATTCTATTTGTCAAGGGGTCTCGTTTCACCGAGTTGGCTGCAAGGCTTAAAAGAATAAACAAAAACAAGAGAAAACGCAGGTCTAAATACCTAAGTGTTTTAGCCATAATACTTTTGACAGGAAGTTTAACCGCTAATGCACAAGTCAGAAAAGAGGATGTACCGGGCTACGATCAAACAGAGGTTCCTCAAGATAGTTTACAAACTCAAGAAAAAACTCATGCTCAAGAAGAATCTTCTGAAATAGTTGGAGCCCAACTTTCTACAGATGAAATCATCGATATTATTATTGAAAATAGAGTTCCACAAAAACAAGCAGAGGAATTTGGAAAATTGGTTATTCAAGATTTCAGAGGGCGAATGAAGCCAATCAATACCTACTCCTCCGAGTTATTGAGAAAACTGAGCAGAAAAGATCACTATGAAGATCCTGCCACCGGAGAAACTATTCTTACAAGTGACCAGTTTTTGATTTCCCTGACTCAAAACCCCATGGTTTGGTACACCGTTCCTCTGATTAAAGTCCAACTCAAAGATGAACGATTGACAGATATCCTCGATCTCGAAGAGGATCAGAAATTGGTGAAATTCATACAGTTTTTTGATGAAAATGGAGATTACAAATTAGGTCCTTATCTGGAAGAAGCTTATCGCGCAAAAGTAAAAAGCAGATTTCAAAAAGACTTGGTAGATGCTGATGGTCAAGTCAACTTGCTTCACAATGCTATGCAAGGAATCTTGTTGCGTATTTTTCCGATTCCGAATCACTACGATAACAAATGGCTTTCCTTTCCCGAAGCAGTGGAACAAATCGATGAGTTTAACAGCAAAGACTCCTTGTTTGTGTCCAATGCACTACCCCTTTATATGGGACGTTTATACGAAGCAACTCGGGGAACTTCAGAGATTGAGAAGGGTGATTATACTCAAGCCGACGAATTACTGGAAGGTATAAAAGCCTATCAAAATAAGTTTGGCGCTCAGGTAATGCCTTCAGATCAACATATTAAAGCGGAGGTATTATATAATAAGTACGATGTCTTCAAAAACTTATTTGCTTATTATATGTATGTGGGATTAATTCTCTTTATTCTTGTTATTCTTGAAATATTTTATCCCCGTCGATGGATGCCTTATTTAATAAATACAGGAAAGATAATCGTATTGTTACTATTTTTGGCACATACAGCCGGTCTCGCAGCTCGATGGTATATTTCAGGACACGCCCCTTGGAGCGATGCATACGAAAGTATGATTTT
>DATGSA010000153.1:0-9517 GCA_035303085.1 Flavobacteriaceae bacterium | reverse complement strand
TTGCTAATAGCCAACATTTCTGAAGCGGCATTTAATTTCATCGTGCAAGATCCCAAAGGAATCATCGAGTGGGTAAGTGATAAATCTTTCCGCTCTAACTTCTTCAAATAACGCATCAGTTCTGTTTCAGAATGATAAGAGTTGAAGATTGGATGGGTTAGAAAATTAGTTTTTCTTGCAACTGAAGTGTTCGCTAAAAGGTCTTTGTCTGTTTTTACGAAGGAAGCATCAGTTTTAGAAGATGCTTGAGCAAAAACTGCAACAATATTGCTCAAATCGTTTTCAGTGGTAGTTTCGTTTAGTGCTATTGAAACTGTGTTTTTGTCCGGATAGTAGAAATTGATTTCATAAGCTTCGGCAATTTCTTTGATTTTATCACTATCAGCCTCAACACGAAGAGTATCAAAAAATTGAGTGTTGATTTGCTTATATCCTATCTTTGTTAATGCTTCATTTAAATCAACTGCAGCGTGATGAACTTTATTGGCGATATATTTTAAACCATTCGGACCATGATAAACTGCATACATTCCGGCCATCACCGCTAATAAAACTTGTGCTGTACAAATGTTGGAAGTAGCACGATCTCTTTTAATGTGTTGTTCTCTTGTCTGTAAAGCCATGCGAAGTGCAAACTGATCATCTTTATCACGAGTTACACCGATAATTCTTCCCGGTACATGTCTTTTATATTTATCTTTAGTAGCAAAATATGCCGCATGCGGGCCGCCATACCCCATCGGGATTCCAAATCTTTGGGTGGTTCCCACTACGACATCCGCTCCCATTTCTCCGGGGGCTCTTAGTTTTACTAAACTGAGAATATCTGCTGCAACAGCAATTTTTATGTTGTTTTCTTGTGCTTTTTCAATAAACTCGGCATAATCATAAACTTGCCCTGAAGCACCGGGGTATTGTAAAATTGCACCGTAATATTCTTCTGAAAAATCAAAATCTTTGTGGTTTCCAACTTCCAAAGTAATATCTAATGGAGTAGCTCTGGTTTTTAATATGGCTAAAGTCTGTGGAAGAATTTCTTCAGAAACGAAAAAGCGAGTAGCCTTAGCTTTTTTCTTGGCTCGATCACGAACCTCGTAAAGCATCGTCATCGCTTCAGCTGCTGCGGTTCCCTCATCTAATAAGGAAGCATTGGTTAATTCTAAACCGGTTAAATCGCTGACCATGGTTTGGAAATTTAAAAGAGCTTCTAACCGTCCTTGGGAAATTTCAGCTTGATAAGGCGTGTAGGCTGTGTACCATCCGGGGTTTTCCAAAATATTTCGCTGAATTACAGCAGGTAAATTGGTAGCGTGGTATCCTAAACCTATATAAGATTTGAATCTTTTGTTTTTCTGTGCTAATTGGTCGATATGCTCGGCAAATTCTTGCTCGGAAAGTCCCTCGGGTAAATCGAGTTCCTCTTCAAGTCGAATATCATCGGGTATGGTTTCATACATCAATTGTTCAATCGAATCTACCCCGACTACATCCAGCATTTCTTGTGTGTCTTCCGGACGAGGACCGATATGTCTTAGCTTAAAAGAATCTGTGTTCATAATGAGAATAAAAATTTGCAAATTACATGGTTTGCAAAAATACACTATTCTATGAGAATAAAGCATTTTCTTTGAAAGAGCTGTTAAAGTTTGTGGAGTTATTTTTTAGACAGTAAAAATCCCTTTCAACACCGCGTTCATTTTATGTAAAAAAACGATATTGCAGAGAACAAAGCCTCGCCTTGGTTGCATGAGATTATGGAAAAGTATCTTCAATTTTTATATCCAAAGTAGTATTCACGTTGCTTTGGCGATTTGCGCTTTGACAGCAATTACCGTTTTGTCTTATGATTTACCTTGGGATTTTTGGCGATTTGTATTTATATTTTCTGCTTCGATTACGGGATACAACTTTGCTAAATTTGCAGGAAAAGCCGGATTATATCATCGAAGTCTGGCCTGGAATCTTAAAGAAATACAAGTTTTCTCGTTTTTCTGTTTTTTACTGTTGATTTTTGCTGCTTTTAAACAAAGCTTCTTGTTTTTGATGATTAATAGTGTCTTAGCTTTGTTGACGGTTTTTTATAGTATTCCCTTTTTTAAAAAACCTCACGGATTACGACAACTCAGTGGCTTGAAAATTTTCATTATTGCTGCAGTTTGGTCCGGAGCCACATTGTGGTTGCCATTGGCCAATAACAAACAGCTTTTGAGTTGGGATGTTTTAGATCGAACTTTGAGTTATTTTGTTTTTGTGTTGGCACTGATCTTGCCTTTTGAGATTAGGGATTTAAAGTATGACAATTCAAATTTAGGAACCTTTCCACAACGTTTTGGCGTAGCTAATACTCGAGTTTTTGGTTATTTATTATTGATGATCTTTGTGGTTTTAAATTATTTCCTTCCTTCTGTAAATTCCCATCAATTTATAATAAGTGTTGTTATCGCTTTGCTGACAATGGTTTTGATAAGGTTTGCCAACACGTCCAATGTAAATTATTACGCTTCTTTTTGGGTAGAGTCCGTTCCGATTATTTGGTTTGCATTATTGTGGTTGACTTAACCTGACTTAGAGGAATTCCTTTGTAAAAGCTTATTCTTATTCTTGATAAGAAGTTTATCTTTGTCAAAAATAAAATACTATGACATCAAAAGTTCGTGTGCGGTTTGCACCAAGTCCTACGGGACCGCTTCATATCGGTGGTTTAAGAACAGCATTGTACAATTATCTTTTTGCAAAAAAACACGAAGGAGACTTTGTTTTACGATTAGAAGATACAGATCAAAACCGATTTGTTGCCGGAGCTGAAGAATATATTATCGAAGCTTTGGAATGGGCCGGGATTCCTTTTGATGAAGGTCCTGGAAAAGAAAATGGCTTTGGTCCTTATAAACAGAGTGAAAGAAAGGAGATTTATAATGACTTTGTCAAAAAGCTTCTGGATACGGGGAAAGCATATTATGCATTCGATACTGCTGAAGAATTGAAGCAAATCAGAAAAGAATACGAAGAAAAAGGAGAAACTTTTAGTTATAACTGGGAAAACAGAGCGCGTTTAAACAACTCCTTAAGTCTTTCAGAGGAGGAGGTAAAACAAAAATTGGAAAATGAGGAGAAATATGTGATTCGTTTTAAACCGGAGCGCGATGAGGAGTTGGTTTTAGAAGATTTGGTACGCGGAACTATCCGAGTAAACACCGATGCTATCGACGATAAAGTACTTTATAAAAGCGATGGTATGCCGACTTATCATATGGCTAATATTATAGATGATCATTTGATGGAAATCACCCATGTTATTCGGGGAGAGGAGTGGTTGCCGTCGTTGGGCTTGCACGTCTTGTTGTATCGGGCTTTTGGTTGGCAAGCACCAAAATTTGCGCATCTACCGTTGATTTTAAAACCGGTTGGGAAAGGTAAGCTCAGTAAGCGAGACGGTGATAAACTTGGGTTTCCGGTTTTTCCTATAGAGTGGAAAGACCCTTCAACAGGTGAAGTGGCTTCCGGATACCGAGAATCCGGTTATTTTCCGGAAGCGGTGATTAATATGTTAGCGCTTTTAGGTTGGAATCCGGGCGAGGGTTCTGAAAAGGAAATTTTCTCTTTGGAAGAATTAATTGATGCATTTGATATCGATAACGTTTCAAAAGCAGGAGCCAAATTTAGTTATGACAAAACCCTCTGGTTTCAACACCAGTATATGCAGAAAAAGGATAGTTTCTTTTTGGCTGAAAAATACCTGGAGATTTTAAGCGATAAAGGAATTGAAGTTTCTATTGCTTTTGTTGAAAAAGTGGTGAAATCTATCCAGGAAAGAGCGAATTTTATTGATGACTTGTGGGATTTGAGTTACTTCTTTTTTCAAGCGCCGAAAGAGCTTGATAAGAAAGCTGTAAAAAAAGCTTGGAAGAAAGATACCGGATTGATTATCACTGAAATTAAATTGCTTATTGAAGAAGTTGAGGAATTCACCCAAGAAAACCTTGGAAAGATAGTGAGAGATCGGATAAAAGAGAAGGAAATAGGTTTTGGGAAAGTGATGATGCCGCTCAGACTTTGTTTGGTAGGAAAGATGATGGGGCCGGATGTCTTTGAAATAATGGAGTTGCTCGGCAAAAAAGAAACCATTGATCGGATGGAATATGCGATTAAAACTTTGGCATAAAAGTAAGAATGAGTATTACCAATGTAGAAATAAAGGCCAAGTCGAACCGACAGCATGAGATTAGGAAGATTTTGTTGGACTTAAAAGCTGATTTTAAAGGAGAAGATCATCAGCTTGATACGTATTTTAATGTGAACCGTGGTCGATTAAAGCTACGCGAAGGAAACATTGAAAACAATTTGATTCACTATTTACGAGAGGATCAGAAAGGGCCAAAACAAGCTGATATTATTTTATATAGAATCAATCCGGATTCAACCCTAAAATCAATACTTACAGAAGCGTTGGGGGTCTGGAAAGAGGTAGATAAAAAACGAGAAATTTATTTTATTGATAATGTGAAGTTTCATATCGATAAGGTGAAAACTTTAGGAACATTCGTGGAGATCGAAGCGATTGATCAGGATGGTACTATCGGTAAAGAAAAATTGAACATCAATGTAAATACTATCTGAAGGCTTTGGAAATACCAAAAGAGGATTTGCTTTCATCATCTTATAGTGATATGGTAGAGTAAGAATAAAAAAGCTCAGATTATCTGAAATCTGAGCTTTTTAAGTTTAATACCTTAAGAAAAGGATTACTATCGTCTTTTTCTTTTCCTTCCACGGACTCCACTGACAAGAGAAGTTAAGATTTTCAACACAGAGAAACTTTTAGTGGCACTTGCAACTAAATCTGCGGCGATTGTTTTAGGACTGAATTCATTTTTTACTTGATGAAAACGTAATTTTATTTTCTCTTTTTCAATTTGGGATTTTAATTCAAGCATCTCTATATCCCGGTCAATATCATCTATACTTTCATAATAACTCATAAAACAATGATTTTAAAACTTCATTCTGCGAATTTTTACCGTCTTAAGTGATAATCTTTTTAAAACTTGAGTTCCGAAAATAAACTTTCCAAAAAGAAGGACAATAATAAAGAGAAAGAGATAAACTCCGGCTACGATAAAAAATCCATAGCTTATATTGTCTAAATGTTCACCAATAAGAAAAGCACCTCCTAAAGATACGAAGAAAAGAAAGAAACAAAACAAGATAATTCCAAAAGTAATTTTGATAAGTCTCGTAACAAAGGTTGAAGTTTCTTTCAGAACCAGAAGCACAAAATACTGTAATTTATGTTGTATATAAGCGCTTAAGTCTTTCTTTAATTCCTCATAATGTTCGATAATCTTAGAGAATGGCATATTAACAATTTAAGCTTGAAATAAAATCAAGATGCTATAAACTTTTGATGGTTTATTTTTTTGAAGACTTAATTTTGTCTTTAGTTTTTTCAAGTCCTTCTTGAGCTTTATCAATGTTTTTATCTACTTTTTGTTCAGATTTTCCGGTAGCTTCTTTTGCTTTCTCTGCGCCTTTTTTAATCTCATCTTCAGCTTTTTCTATAGCTGCATCTCCTTCTTCGTGTAATTTATGGGATTGCTCGCGCAATTCATTTAATTTTTTCTGAAGTGAAGTGATTATCCCTTCAGCTTTATCTCCTGCGACAAGAACAGTGTGATCCATCTTTTTCTCCAATTCAGCAATAGTTTTCCTTGCTGATTTATTTAATTCATCAGAAGTTTTATCCCACTGTTTCTTTACTTTATCTTTTGTCTTATCAGCTTCTTCTCCGATAAGCTTACGGGTTTTTTCTCCCTTTTCAGGTGCATAAAGAAGACCTAATCCTGCTCCTATTGCTGCTCCTGATAAAAACGCTAAAATATTATTCCTCGTGTTCGGCATTTTCAAATTGGTTTTTTAAAGTTAAACGTTACTTGCAAAGTTATATTATTTGTTTTGAAAGATAGTTAAATTACCTTGAATCTTTCAGTTAAGTTTTAAGAATCTATCTTTTTCCAAGAATCCCGTAAGGCTACGGTGCGATTAAATACTAATTTCTCTTCAGTACTGTCTTTGTCTACGCAAAAATAACCTTTACGCTGAAATTGAACGCGATCTAAAATCTTTGAAGTTTTCAAACTCGGTTCTACAAATCCTGTGATTACCTTAAGGGAATCAGGATTGATAAAATCTAAGAATGTTTTTTCTTTGTCTGATTCCGGATTGGGAACTGTAAATAAACGATCGTATAATCTAATTTCAGCAGGTATAGCATGTTTTGCAGATACCCAATGAAGCGTTCCTTTTACACGACGTTTGCTCTCCGGGGTTCCGCTTCCACTTTTGCTCTTGGGATCATAAGTGCAAAAAATGGTCGTAATATTGCCTACTTCATCTTTTTCTACGCGATTAGCTTTAATAATATAAGCACTTTTCAAACGCACTTCTTTGCCTAATTTCAACCTAAAAAACCTTCTGCCGGCTTCTTCTCTAAAATCTTCACGCTCGATAAATAATTCTTTGGAAAATGGCATTTTTCGCGTTCCGGCAGTGTCGTCTTCCGGATTAATTTCCGTTTCTACCCATTCTTCCTCTTCCTTATAATTTTCTATGACCAATCGAACAGGATCCAAAACCCCCATTACTCTTGGGGAAGTTTTGTTGAGGTCTTCTCTCACACAAAACTCTAAATGAGCCATATCTATCAAGTTTTCCCGCTTTCCAATTCCGATTGAATCTGCAAAATTTCTAATGCTCATCGGAGAATAACCTCTTCGGCGTAATCCGGAAATTGTTGGCATTCGCGGATCGTCCCATGATTTAACTATACCATTTTTAACCAACTGAGCGAGTTTTCGTTTGCTTACAATGTTATGGCTTAGGTTTCTACGAGCAAACTCTCTTTGTTTAGGTTTGAGATCGCCAGGCTTGCTTATTTGTTCTAAGAACCAATTGTAAAGTTCGCGATGTGGTAAAAATTCCAAGGTGCAAAATGAATGTGAAATCCCTTCAATAAAATCACTTTCTCCATGCGCCCAGTCATACATCGGGTAAATACACCAGTCATCTCCTGTGCGAAGATGGGGTTTATGTAAGGAGCGATACATAATCGGATCGCGCATTAGCATATTTGGCGAACTCATGTCTATTTTCGCTCGCAGAACGTGTTTTCCTTCCGGAGTTTCCCCGTTTTTCATCGCTTCAAACAATTTTAGATTCTCTTCTACTGTCTGATCTCGATAAGGACTGTTTACGCCCGGCTCGGTGGGTGTTCCTTTTTGGAGAGCGATCTCTTCTGAGGTTTGGTTATCTACATAAGCTTTATCGTCTTTTATCATTTGAACGGCCCAGTCATAAAGCTGCTGGAAGTAATCCGAAGCATATAGTTCTTTAGACCATTCAAAGCCCAACCATTCGATGTCTTTTTTGATGGCATCAACATATTCCTGTTCTTCGGAAATAGGATTGGTGTCGTCAAATCTAAGGTTTACAGGAGCTCCATATTTCAGCCCAAGGCCAAAATTTAGACAAATGGCCGAAGCGTGACCGATGTGTAAATATCCGTTGGGTTCAGGAGGAAAACGAAATTTCAAGTCTTCTTTTGAAAAACCTTCTTCCAGATCTTTCTCTATGATTTGCTCAATAAAATTTGGTCCTTTTTCAATCATAATTTCAATTAATAATAAGATGCCAAAGTTAATAAAATTTGAGTAGTTGCTCTTTAGTTCGTGAGGATTAATAAGTTGAGTGATAAATTTTGAGTTTTAGCATTACAAGTGATTGGAAAATAAAAGAATAATATTATATTGGAGAGAATATAGTAGGAAATAAATTTATATGGTAAACAAGGTAAAAATAAAATATGAAAAATCTGTGTTGATCGGAGTGATTACGCAATATCAAACCGAAGAAAAAGCTGAGGAATATATGGAAGAACTGGAGTTTCTCACTTTTACTGCAGGTGGAGAAGTTTTGAAAAGATTTACCCAAAAAATAGCATCTCCCCATCCCAAAACTTTTATCGGCACAGGAAAAATTGAAGAAGTACGCAAGTATGTTAAGCAGCATAAAGTAAACACGGTCATATTTGATGATGAGCTCAGTCCTGCTCAACAAAGAAACATCGAACGAATTTTAAATTGTAAGGTAATAGATCGAACCTATTTAATTCTCGATATTTTTGCGCAACGTGCTAAAACAAGCTATGCTCGAACCCAAGTGGAGTTGGCACAATATGAATATTTGTTGCCTCGATTAGCAGGAATAGGAATTCATCTTGAGCAACAACGAGGTGGAATCGGAATGCGCGGTCCTGGAGAGCAGGCCATTGAAACTGACCGACGAGTAGTGAGAGAAAGAATTACAAAACTCAAAAGAAAGCTTGAAACAATTGACAAACAGATGGCTGTTCAACGCGGTAACCGCGGAAGCTTGGTCAGGGTGGCACTGGTGGGTTATACCAATGTCGGAAAATCAACTTTGATGAATCTGATTAGTAAAAGTGAAGTGTTTGCAGAAAATAAACTTTTTGCCACCCTAGACACTACTGTCAGAAAGGTAGTTATTAAAAACTTGCCTTTTCTGTTGACCGATACCGTTGGTTTTATTAGAAAACTTCCTACACAGCTAATCGAGTCTTTTAAATCTACTTTGGATGAAGTGAGAGAATCAGATTTGCTTGTACACGTGGTCGATATTTCTCATCCGAGTTTTGAAGACCATATTGAGGCAGTAAATAAAGTGTTGGGAGAAATTGATAGTGGAGACAAGCCCATGTTTTTGGTTTTTAATAAGATTGATCTTTATAAACCCGAGGTAATAGATGAAGACGATTTGGTAACTGAACGCACTAAATCTCATAATACACTTGAAGACTGGAAACAAACTTGGATGAACAAGATGAAAGGAGAAGTGTTGTTTATCTCTGCAACAGAAGAACAAAATATAGAAGAGTTACGCAAAACACTGTATGATGAAGTCAGAAAAATTCACGTTCAGCGATATCCGTATAATGATTTCCTCTACCCGGATTATGATGAATATATGGATACCGATCTGGAGTGATTCTTATCTGTTTATTCGATATTGTACAGACGATATTTTAAAAACAAAAAGCCGATTCTTTTGTTAGAATCGGCTTTTGAAATTTCTAAAAACGAGCTATCAACGATCGATAGAGCCCATAACTTTTTGTGCAAAAGCATTGGCGGCATCAATTTGACTCATGCCTTCATCTTCTACCATATTGTGAACTTCAATAGCTCCGTAAATATTGGTGAGAAGTTCTCCAAGGACATCCATTTCATCCTCTTTAATGGCTCTATGCTCACATACAGACTCTAAAACTTCAGCTGTATGAGACAGTTTTTCCTTGTCGTTGTTTTTTTGCAGATGTCTAATTACCGGTAACTTCATCAACTATAGTTTTTAATGATTCATACTTATTGGTTTGTACTTGATTGACAAACTTTCCATTTTTAAATGTGGCGAAGGTTGGAAGATTGTCAACAGTTGCAAGTTT
>DATGSA010000152.1:0-2009 GCA_035303085.1 Flavobacteriaceae bacterium | reverse complement strand
AAAGGCACAATATTAAAGGAATGGTTATCGCCCATCTACAAAAAACGCCCAACAGTCAAAAGCGCTGAAAGCGCGCAATGCTTTACGTGTAATTTTCAAAAAGTCGTTCTGTCGGCATTTGAACGATTAAATAGAATTTTTAGTATATTCGCAAAGACTTTATTTAAAGCAATCCGGAGAAATGGAAGAATATACCCGCTTAAAAGAATTAGACAAGTATTTACGCTCTCTTATTGAAAACAATCTTTGGATTCAAGTTCTCATCGCGCTTTTCCTTGGGATTGTCACCGGAGTTATCCTAGGACCTCAGGTAGGTTGGATATCGGAAACTGCAGGTGCAAAAATTGGAAACTGGTTGGCTCTGCCGGGAAATATCTTTTTGCGTTTGGTGCAAATGATTATGATACCCTTGATTTTCTCCTCAATTATTTTGGGAATTGTCAGTCATTCCGGAGAGCAATTAAAAAAATTAGGGATTGGCGTAGGAGGCTATTTTATTGCAACCACAACCATATCTATTATTGTGGGAGTTTCATTAGCATTATTTTTCAAACCCGGAAAATATATTTTTGACCAAGGCGCTTTTGAAGTGCCTGAAGCCACCGAAGATTTATCTGAAACAGTAGCTCCGTTTTCAGATATCCCTTCCGCTTTACTTGAACTTATTCCTTCCAATCCTTTACAAGCCATGTTGACCAACGAAATGTTGAGCATTGTGGTTTTTACCATTTTAATCGGCGTGGCTATCACCCAACTTTCCAAAGAAATGCACGTTGTAATCATGGATATTTTATACGCCATCCAAGAGCTGTGCATGATTGTGGTAAAATGGGCGATGGTGCTGATACCGATAGCTGTATTTGGTCTAATAGCACAATTGACTTTAAGTGTCGGTGTGGAAAGCTTAACCGGAATCGGAATGTACGTCGTTGTAGTGCTTATCGGACTGCTCTTGTTATTGACATTTTATATGGCCTTGGTTTTCATAATTGGAAAGCGAAATCCATTTTCTTTCTTAAAACATATTCGAGAAGCCCAATTATTAGCTTTTTCCACGACCAGTTCAGCAGCCGTTATGCCGATATCGATGAAAACCGCTGAAGAAGAATTAGATGTTGACCCTTCAGTCAGCAATTTTTTAATTCCAATTGGTGCAACCATTAATATGGACGGTACAGCCATCTATCAGTGTATCTCCAGTTTATTTATCGCCCAAGCTTATGGATTGGATTTGGATATGACCACTATCATAATTCTTATGGTCACCATTGTGGGAGCTTCAATAGGAACCCCTTCAATTCCCGGCGGAGGAGTTGTGGTTTTAGCTTCGGTATTGACAAGCGTAGGAATTCCGGCAGAAGGTATTTTCATTATTATTGGTGTCGAAAGAATTTTAGGAATGTTCAGAACTGCGATAAACGTCACCGGCGACCTCACGGCCTGTATTGTCTTTGATCGATGGCTCGATCCGACTTCCAAAGATTTAAAACCCGATAAAGCAAAACCGGAACCTCAACAAACAGATACAGTTGCATCTTAAGTAAAGTTTACTGGAAGATAAATTCAATCTGTTTTTCTGTAAAGCGTCCACAATTTCAAATAACATTTAAACGCTACAGAAGCATAAACATAACTCGGGATAAACCCTTCTTTCCCATCTCTAAGCCCAACTGTAAAGAGTATTTTCGCATAAATTTTAACCAAAGGTTTCCACAAAAAATGATAAGCATTAGGACGGATATTTTGGTCGAATAGTTCCTGCGCCTCAAATTGTCTTTGATCAGTCAATTGTTGATTATAACTATCAAAACCGCGTTTTGCTCGATAAGCTTCTTTAGGATTTTCAGTTTTTACGGTGCATTTATTATTTCGCCTAAAACAACGCGTGCAATGATCAAATTGCCAAAGCTCAAACTGCACCACTTAAATTTAAAAGAACCAATTTGTCAATAATACCGAACCGACGTTACCCCATGGATAATCGATCTATAAAATTAAATAAGTTCGTA
>DATGSA010000151.1:0-5376 GCA_035303085.1 Flavobacteriaceae bacterium | reverse complement strand
TGGTTTAGCGACGGGGTTCACCTTTTTCCATTTCGAACAAAGAAGTTAAGACCGTCAGCGCAGATGGTACTGCTAACGCGGGAGAGTATGCCACCGCCCATCCTATTACAAAAGCCTCTTGAGCAACCTGCTCAAGAGGCTTTTTGCATGAGGGAATATATATGTAACAAAAAATGCTAATAGGTCTGAAATCAATATTGTTTTTAAAATTAGTGTTCCTTTCTCCGTAACTGTTCTGTGCTAAGGGAGTCAGCTTTGCTAAGTTGGTTAAAAACGTTTGGTTTTGCTGGGGGTAAACCGGAATAAAAAGATATATACCGACAAAACTTATTTAAAACCGGATCCCAATTATTTTGATATTATTCCGAGAGGCATAGATTCACATATTTGAAGTAATAGAAGCTGGTTTGAATAGAAATTCCCAAGAGTATATTGCAAAACATTTTGGTTGATAGAGTTGCTTATAGATGTTTGAAACGAAATACGATGCTATGAAGAGCTTTTAATGTTATTTATGTTTAGGAAATCAGAAAGTTTTCAGGTAGAAAGAAAGTTGCTATCTGGAAGTATAGATAAGGCGATATTATCAGTTACTCACTTCTATGACGTATCTTAGCTGTAATTCTATAGCCTGAATGTCGGATTTACTATTCAAACTTTTGAAGAGAAAAAGGGGTGGCATATTGTTGTGAAAATTTATCGCCATAATTTGGCAAGGAATATATAACTAACTATTTGGCTAAATGAAAGTAAATCGGGATTTGAGCGATATGGATAACAAAATTCTTTTGTCCTGTTTTTACAAGTTTCTAAAAATAAAGCCTCAAGCGATCTGCAAAAAAATATTTATAAAAACGTATTAAACCTATCGTTTTAAGGTGAAATTGGCTCGGTATTGGAGCTGTTGATCCTCCATGGTATAATCTACGCGAAACCAATAATCGTTGGAAGGCATATTTCGTCCGTGGAAAGTTCCATCCCAACCTTCTCCTTCAGGTTTAATAGTTTTTAAAAGTTGACCATACCTGGTGAAGATATAAATCTTAGCTTGATTATGCGCTTTTAAGTCTGTGATGTTCCAAGTATCATTGATGCCATCCTGATTTGGGGTAAAGAATTTAGGATATTTCAGAACCTGAACGTTTAATACGATAGGCTCACAAATTTCGTATACAGTAATTATGGAAATGGTATGCAATCCGGATTCCACATCTCGAAATATCGGGTCGGTTTGGTACGGACCTCCGTTTAAACTGAACATGTATTCTCCTTGTCCGCTGATGATAACAACTTCTATATTGGCGATGTCTGAAAAATCGGGAGTGGTCACGCGAGCTTTTGCTATGGGTTGACTTACCTGCCAAACCGTAAAGTTAATAGGGGCGTATCTGCAATTTTGGCCGTCATTTTCCCCATTGCTCATTGTAAGGATAGTATAATCACCTGCTTCATAAATTGTCAAATCAGCTCCGGTATGAACTAATTCACCATTTAAATACCATTCAATAGTGTATGCTTCCTCATCAATTTCTGTATCTATATAAGTCGGTTCTACAGTTTCATTTGTCTCAGGATCAACGCAAACGGCAGTGTTTGGAATGTATAATTCTTCTGTAGGATTGATGGTAATGTCAAAAAAAGTTTCTTGCGTACAATCTGGATTTTCATAGGATTTGGCATGAACGTAAACCCTATATTCTCCCGGGGTATTATATTCAAATTGATCCGGAGTAATTTCAGATTGACCGTTGGGTGCTTCATAATATCTGATATCCGCCTCTTCATTGTCCAACTCTGGTAGAGTATAGGATTCACAGCGAACAATATCTTCAAATTGAGGTAATTCAGGATAGTCATAAATCGTCACTTCAAACTCTCTTTCTCCTTCGCAAACAAACCGTTCGCCTTGTTGGCCGTAAACATAAATCGTCTGAGAATCAGTAATAATATTTCCGGCAAAAAGCATTTCACCTTCTCCTCCGGATTCTGTATAATAATTTCCAAGATTTAAATACGGGAGTACATAGGATTCACAAGCATCTATATCTTCAAATTCTCCCAAATCTACATAGTTTACATATACGGTAAACTCAATTTCATTTTCACAATATGGGAATTCTTCTGATTGAGCATAAATATACAGTGTTTGTTGCTCTGATAAAACATGACCCGGTTGAAGTTCTTGTCCTTGCCCGTTGGGCTGGGTGTAGAAAGTTCCATTTGCGGGTTCGGGTAACACATAAGGTTCACAGGTATATATATCTGTGAAACTTGGTAATAAAGGAAGCGGAGAAATATCAACAATAAATGAAGTTTCATTCATACATTGCTCATCTTCATTATTGATATAAATAATTTGCGAGGTTGCTATAACGTCACCCGCAAATAATTGCTCTCCTTCACGATTACTTTCGGTAAAGTACTCTCCATTTTCTAAGTTGGGAAGTATAAAAGGATCTTCTTCACATTGGGATACATCTTCAATTTCATCAACCGGAGGAAGTGGGATAATTGTCAGATCAAAATAAAGATTCTGACAATCAGTGATATCGGCATTCTCAGCATAAAAATATATGGTCTGAGAAATAGTAATCTCTGTGCCGGGTTCAATAATCTCTCCTTGTCCTTGTTCTTCGGTATAAAAGTCGCCGGCATCTAATTCCGGAACAATATAAACTCCACAGGCAATAATATCTTCAATTACCGGAATAATAGAAACTTGAAAACTCACTTCATTGGCACAAGTCTCGCCTTCGTAATAAACATATAAAACAGTAGTTGCTTCTATAATAGTTCCGGCAGATAACATTTCGCCTTGCCCACCGGGTTGGGTGAAATAATTACCCTTCTCCAATTCAGGTAATTGATAACTGTTGCAAACTATAACATTTTCTATCGGATCTAAATCCGGCAAGGGTTCTATAACTATGTCGTTGGGTTCATCTTGACACACTTCATCATCTACCTCTGCATAATAGTAGATCGTTTCTTCAGAAGTTATAACTGTTCCTTCGGGGATGAGATCGCCGTCTCCATAAGGACCGTTTGGTGCAGTATAAAAAGCCCCTACAGGGGGTTCAGGTACAATAAAGCTTCCGCAATAAGTTCCTTGTACATCATATTTTTTTACCACGATTACTTTGAAGCTGCTTTGGTTGTAACAACCATTTTCATCCGGGCCGTTAAAAATATAATAAGTATCTAATTCAGTAATGGTATCGCCGGCAAATAATGGATCTCCTTCCCCCATACTTTCCGTAAAGTAATTACCGTGTTCAATTTCCGGTAAAATATATTCTTCACAAACAATAACATCTTCTAACTCGCTGACTTCAGGAATGGGATGTTCAATTATGTCGAATTCCATTATTTGAAAACAATCTGAGTTAAGCGGATCGCCTACTCGAACCCATAATGTTTTTGACTCGAATCCGGCTGGCAGTGAGTAAGATCCCGGAGAACCGATAGGTAGCGTGTTATTGATGGCTTGTCCTTCGGATTCGAAATATGAAAACACATAATTGGAAGTTGCCCCGCCATTAATTACTTGAGCATTAATTTGTGAAAGATTGATATTGTAACCCGATCCGGAATAGCAAACCTCAATGGGATCCGGAGAAATCAGAGAGATTTCTTCTCCTATAAGCAAATCAAAGGAGAATTCAGAAAGACAAAAAGTATCCGATTCGGGATTGTAAATTTTAATATAAATGGTTTGGTTTAACATACCCTCATAATTAGAAACATCCTCTTGTGGAATGGGATTATTATTCTGCATATCCTCTTCAGAAGCAAAATATCGAATTTCATAATCCTCGGGGTTTAAACCTAAAGCCGAAGCATCATTAATTTCAAGGTCATAAAACTGAGTATCTCCTCCTGTATCGCAGGCGGATAGATCTATAGGCTCTTCTACATAAAGATTGTCAAAAACAATTTCGTCTGTAAATACACAGTTGGCATCGATTTCTGTAATTTCAACTTCATAGGTTCCCGGCTCAGTTACAACAAAATAATTATCCTCTTCCCCCGGGATAATTTCACCGTCTTTTTTCCATAGATGAGCATATTCGTCTGTGGGAAGATCTGTACCGATTTCAACTACATCTCCGGAGCAAATACTTCGGTCTTCTCCTAAATCAATGGTGGTTTGAAAACTTCCTGCTCCAATAAAAACAGCAGAATCAAAGTCGGCATCCGGCGACTCACCAATCACCATTCGAATACGATAATTGTCACCGGGTGTAATCCCTGTAGAAGCTGTCATAACCACGGTATACCCCCGCATATTAACAGAAGAGTTGTTGGGGTTATCAACAGTATAAGTGTCAAAAAACTGCGGATTATGAGAAGAGCAACTTGAGTTATGTGCTTGGTCTCTAATAGTTCTTACCGAAATAGGGGTGGTAGTATTAGGGATAACACCGAGATTTTCAGTTTCTCCTGTATCTAAATTGGTGAGTAAAAAAGCAAACACATCGGAAGAAACGCATTGCCACTGCCCATATTCGTTAGAGGCAAAGATAAAATCGAAATTAAAACTATCCGAAAGTGGTACAAAATCGTATTCTAAAAAAGCTACATCGGTAATATTGGAAGGTTGTCCCGTGGCATTGTTGATAGCCTCTAAGTCAGAATCTGAATTGTCATTTTCTTGACTACTTAAGTTTTCACCTGTATAAATACCTTCCGAGTAGGAAGCTGTTCCTGTTCGAATAATAACTCCTTCAGATAAGGGAAAATCAGTACCATTACCATCAAAATAAGCTACAGAATTAGAAGAAGAAAAAGAAGCTGTTGTGATTTCTGTACATGAATTGGCTAAAAGCAACTCTGCTAAACCTGCTGCGTCATAGGTTTCATCATCAACTATAATGCCTTGTCCGAAAATTGCAGAACAACTCAAAAATAGAATAAAAGATAAAATAAAACGAAATTGCATACTCATCAAAAGGTGTCATCAGCGTTAAAAATGATTTCAAAAATACCAACCAAAATTGCTGTCTAAATAACGCTGTTTTTCTTCGAGCTAAACATACAATTTAAACGTTGTTAGGTAAATAAAACACATTTCAATTAACAAATGTTTAACACCGAAGACGGGGCTTAATGTTAAAGTGAGAGGTGCGTTTGTTAATAAGGGCTTATTGGTTGAGTTACAGGGTGTTTGTGATTGAAGATTAGTATTATTAACTTACGTTGAAAAGCCTGATTTTTCTCTTGATTGTGAAACAGTATCTTAATGAGATTCGATTTTTTGCACAGATCATGTTTTAGCTGTCAGAATATCGTTATATTTGCAAAACTTCATATCATAAGCTATGCAATATAACCGTATTCTTTTAAAACTTTCGGGAGAGGCACTTATGGGTGCTC
>DATGSA010000150.1:0-3081 GCA_035303085.1 Flavobacteriaceae bacterium | reverse complement strand
CACATTCCAAAAGTAATTCAATCGTATTATATAGTGTGGCTCGACTTACTCTATAGTTTTTATTTTTCATAATAATATAGAGAGACTCGATATCAAAATGCTTCTCTTGGTTATAAACTTCTTGCAAAATCGCAAAACGTTCTGGAGTCTTTCTGTGTGCGTTTTCTTCTAAAAATTTAGTAAAAACGTTTTTGACAATAGCCTGATCGTTTTGTGTTTTTTCAGTATTCTTCATAATGCTGGCAAATTTAATACTTATTCACGGGTTACCTTATCAATTCCCCTAATTTCTTTAAGTCGTCTCATCAAGTCGGATAGTATTGAATTGTTTTTTACCCTTAGAATAATTCTTCCTTCAAACATGTTGTCTTTACTCTTAAAACTTATAGAATCCATATCTACGTGTAGATGTTTGGAAATCATCTCTGTAATTTCACTAACCAACCCAATATCATCCAATCCACTCATTCGAATTACTGCGCGGAATTCTTCTTGTGAAGAATCTACCCATTTGGCTCTGATAATACGATAAGCATAATTACTTCGCATTTGTATAGCATTAGGGCAATTCTTTTTATGAACTTTAATCCCGTCATTGACTGTCAGAAAACCAAATACGTTATCGCCGGGAATAGGATTACAACAATTGGCAAATTTGTAGTCTAATTTTTCTTCATTATCACCGAATACCAGATGATCATATTTTGTGGTAATTTCGGGTTTATGAATTTGCTCAACATCGGCTTTTTTCGGTTTGGATCTGAAGATTGACATGATATTGCTTCTGGAGGAAGCATATCGTCTTAATCCATCATTATCAATTGTGCCTATTTTGACTCGATAAAACAAATCCATACTGGTTTTTAAATCGAAAAAACTAACTAAACTTTCTATGGTCTTATCGTTGAAAGGAATTTTTTGAGCACGAAGTTTTCTTCTGAGAATTTCTTTTCCGCGTTCTGCTTGTTCCTTTTTCTCGGTCTTTAAAGCGGTTTTAATTTTTGACCTCGCTCTACCAGTAACGGCATAATCCAACCACTTGGAAGTGGGAACCACATTTTTAGAAGTGATGATTTCAACCTGATCTCCACTTTTAAGCCTGTGACTTAAAGGAACCATTTTGTTGTTTACTCTTGCTCCTCTGGATCTTAAACCTACTTCTGTGTGAATGCTAAAAGCGAAATCCAAAGCTGTAGCTCCTTTTGGTAAAGATTTTAAATCGCCTTGAGGAGTAAATATAAAAATTTCCTTGGCATATAAGTTAAGCTTGAATTGTTCTACAAAATCAACTGCATCTGCATCCTGATTTTCTAAAGCTTCTTGTAGTTTGTTCAACCATTCATCAAGGTTTTCATCCTGATTGTTTTCTTTGTGCTTGTATTTAAAGTGCGCTGCATACCCGCGTTCAGCGATTTCATGCATGCGTTCACTTCTTATTTGAACTTCTATCCATCTGCCTTGAGGCCCCATCACCGTAATATGCAAAGCTTCATAACCTGTAGATTTTGGAGCGGAAATCCAATCTCTGAGTCGTGTGGGATTAGGGCGAAAATGATCGGTAACAATTGAATATATTTTCCAAGCTAAAAACTTTTCATCGGCATTATCGGATTTATATATAATTCGGATGGCAAATTTATCATAGACCTCCTCAAAAGAAATCTGTTGTTTCTGAATTTTTTTCCGAATTGAATAAATGGATTTTGTTCTGCCTTGAATGTAATAGTCCAAATTCTCTTGGTCTAAGGCTTTAGAGATAATATTTGAAAAAGTTTCAATATAAGCTTCTCGCTCTTCTCTGGTTTCGGCCATCCGAGTTTTAATATCATTATAAACCTCCGGCTCGGTGTATTTCAACCCCAAATCTTCTAATTCGGTTTTGATGTTGTATAAACCAATGCGGTGGGCTAAAGGCGCATAAATATATAGAGTTTCTGAAGCTTTTTCCGCTTGTTTGTGAACGGGCATGGATTCCATCGTCCGCATGTTGTGCAATCGATCGGCTAACTTTACCAAAATTACCCGAACATCTTCATTCAGGGTCAGCAACATTTTACGGAAATTTTCAGCTTGAATCGATAGACTGTGCTCCATATCTATCTTGTTGATTTTTGTGAGTCCATCAATGATGGTGGCCACTACTTCTCCAAAATGTTCTTCGATATAATCTAAGGTATAATCCGTATCTTCTACTACATCGTGTAATAGCCCCGCTGCTATGGAGACAGCGTCCAATCCCATTTCATCTGCCACAATTTTGGCCACAGCAATGGGATGGAAAACATAAGCCTCTCCTGATTTCCGACGTTGATCTTTATGGGCTTCTATAGCTAAATCAAAAGCTTGTCGAATTAGTTTTTTGTCTTCATCATCTAAATTGCGATAACTCACCCTAAGCAGTTCCTTGTACTGCTGAGCAATCATTTTATTCTCTTTCTCTATGGCTTCTTCTGTCATCATTTAGACTAAGATACTAAATTATTTCATTTCTATTTACTGCTACGACTTTTCCGAAATTAAAAAGTAAATCTTTTCCAAATTTAAAGATATTTATTTATCGCATTAAACCAAAACTATTTAATTTGATTTATGAGTTTAACCATTCCTAAAAAGCCCGAATTAAGCTTGATGTTTAAATTGTTGAAGAACCTAATCTTCTAAGTTTTGAATTCGTTCCAATAAAGTTGGATGCGAATAGTGAACAAACACATAGGCTTTATGCGGGGTGAGGTTGCTTAAACTTTTGCTCGATAATTTTTTAAGACTGCTGATGAGTTTTTCCGATCGGTATGTTTTTTTTGCATAATCATCTGCCTGATATTCAAATTTGCGACTGAGATAATGCATGCCAATTCCGGTGATTTCAGAAATTGGAGCATATAAAATGGCAAAAGCTACCAAGGCGATATGAAAATTCGGCTCATCAACCCCTAAGGCTTGTGCCAATAATGGACTGTCGATTAGTAGGGAAAGAATCCAAAACATTATTCCGGTCGATATAACTGCGGCAAAAATATTGTAAATAATATGCCTCTTCTTATAATGCCCTACCTCGTGGGCTAAAACAGCAACAATCTCTTC
>DATGSA010000149.1:0-4504 GCA_035303085.1 Flavobacteriaceae bacterium | reverse complement strand
ACCAAAGGAAAAATAGACAGAAAAAGTAAACACGATCTGCGAAATGGAATTTTATACCTCAAAGGCGGTGATTTAACCGAAGAATTGGCAAGATATAAAACAGCAAAAACCTATCCGCTATCCGATTATTTTGAAGAGGAGTTTTTTGAAACTAAAGTGGTGGTACATCTTCCACAGAAGTTTAAAGGCTAATCTTTAAAAAATTGACAGCGCTTTATCTCGAAATATTTTCGCCTATGGCGCTGATTAATTTTAAGGTATTCGTGCATTTATGGCAAACCATAAATAGTCTGCATTAAAAAAACCGCCTCAGAAAATCTCCAAAGCGGTTTTTATATTGATGAGGTTTTTTAATTAGTCCTCATACATATCCTCGATGAATTCGATATGTGCCTTAATGGCTTGTTTCAATTCCTCCGCAAGTTGGTTATTACCATCATCATCTTCAGGGCTAATCTCAATAACGCCGTCGCCATTTCCATCCGTGGCTTGACTCATATCAACATGTTGGATACCACCAAATACTTCGTTTAAGTCGAAGTTGATTATCACTTCTGACTCATTATTTTGTATGACGAGATCTTGGTTGCCCTCTTCAAACTCTATTTCTATCTCCTCTTCAAAGTCGTGCCAGAATACAAACGGTTGTCCGTCAAGCATTCCTTCCATTTTCATACTCTTATTATAGAGGTCGCTGTCAGAATTTTTACCTTTGTCAAATTCAAATTCAATTTCTTCAATGACTCCATTAGGGACAGGAATATCTACTATAGTAACCGGTTCAGCAGACATCAACTCCACTTCAAAAGGACCTTCTAATTCGATATCATCCATACTGTCATAATAAGGATCGTTGTCAAAACTCTCCGGAACAAAATCATCGTTATATTCCAGTTCTATCTCTTCAAAATTCACTTTAAAACTGGATATTTCTAAAAAATTCACGTCTAAGCTATTAGTCGTTACCGGAGCATAAGTAGCTTTAGTCATGATAGCTAAGCTGCCCGATTGAATCGGAGTTGGCCCGGTATCATCGTCGGATGTACAGGCTACAAAGACCGAAGACATAAGTAACACAATAGCTGCAATCGATAGGTTTTTCATTACATTCTTGTTCATAATAATTGATAGTTTGGTTCTGTTGATAGGAAAACGAACTTAAATGTGTGATGTTATAGAATGGCCAATAAAATTGTGCTAAAGTAATAAAACGATATGTTAAACGATCGAGCGTTGAAATACCAATTTGTTTTAATTATCATGTATGTATTCACCGATATTTATCCATTAACCCAAAATCAAATGGTGTCCAAAGACAAGCTTTTAAACCACTTTTTTTAAAACCGGAATTTACCCAAGTATTAGAGGTTTTAAAAACAGAGTAACTGCCAATTGCTTTATAAAAGTTGTCGAATTGAGTATATCCTTGATCTTCCAATATAATCTTCGCTCCATTTTCGTTTAGAGCGAAGGAATGATAGATATAAGTGTTTAATTTTTCTAAGGCGGGATCGGTTATTTTAACTTCAACCCAATCATTTTCTATATTGGAATAACGGGTGACGTGCATCAGAGTTGAACTTTTCAAAAACAAAGCGATAACAGCATTTTTAAAAGTCAAATCTCCCCAAGTTGGAGTGTTTAAATAAAAATTTTCATCGCCCCAACCGAAACCTAAATATTGTTCACCCGATTTGTGCTTAAGATAAGAGAGTAGTTCGGGTTCAATATTTTTCTTAGGTAGCACAACATTCAAATGAACACCATTGGTGCTTAAATATATTTTATTTTCGGCCGAGTTCTCACTTACTTTTTGATTCACAGAGATTGTTGTTAAAAGCAAAGAAATGATGAGGTAAGTCATCGGTATCAGTAAAAAATATAAAATTCCGTTGATTATGTTTTTAATCAATTGCATTTGAAGAACTTATTGTTGCTGAGGTAAAATACTAAAATAACAAGAAGAATTTTAATTTTTGTGAAATCGTATTATTGCCGACTCCGATTGCAAATATTTATCGGAAAAGTTTTCTTATACAAAGGTGAAGGATTACAAAGGAATGTATTTTTATATCATCTCTTTATTTTGAAAACCTGAGTTCGACGTAAGAAAATTGCTTTTTAATCGAATAAACTCGAGGGATAGGAAGGAAAGATTAATATGGTCGGTTAAAAAACAAGTGATTTATCAAAGTCGATTTATTATCGATTAATACCGGGGAAATCATCAACTTTTTGAACTTTGATATCAGGAAAGTCTTCTACTACTTTTACCGTGAAATCGGGGAATTCATCAACTTTTTCCCATTTTCCGCATTGATTGGGGAAGGATTCGACAAATTTGACTCTTATATCGGCAAAAGAATCGACGTATTGAATGGTAATGTCCGGGAAAGCATCTACGAATTTGACCATACCCCATAAGTTAATCTCTTGATACTTACAATCCCCATTTTTAAACGCTTCGATAAATTCTTCTTGTTCGGTTTGCGTTAATGATGAAAATTTTGAAATTATTTTCTCTTTTTTTGCTATGTATGCTCTTGTCGGCGCAAATGAAGTAATCATAGAAAAGCATATTAACAAAAGGAATAAATCTCTCATTATTCGTCGGTTTTAGCGGATTGTACGAGCTTGGTAATTTCGATTCCACATCGCTTAAAATCGTGGCATCTGGTGTTTTATAATATAATAAATTTATGAGGTTTTTGGACAGGTTGATATGGATTAATGATAAATGTGAAAACCAGTAACTGATCAATTTATTTATCTCGAGATTTTAAAATTAAACTATCTACTTCCAAATATTTCTCTTTCATAAGGCTCAGGGTAAAAGCTCCTCCGGCAGCAATAAAAATAGAAGCGTCAAAAAATCCCTTTAATACCAATTGAAAACGTTATAGATAAAGCAAATAATAATAACAGAAATCCGCTTAGTTTTACAAATAATTCCGTTTTAAACCCTATTAATAAGGAAATGGCGAAAACAATTTCAGCTGCAGTTGCTAAGAAACCAACTGTGGGAATCAGAGAACTTGGAATCCAAGGATTTAGTATTTGTGTATAATTCAAGAAATTACACATTATGAATTATAAGCTGAAATCGTGGATAAGAACAATCCCTGTCCACGTAGACAAGAAACATATTGAATCCTATTTCAATGAGTTTTCCTACCGGATAAACCGATCGCAACATAAAGATACCATTTTCGATAATATTATCAGGCGAATGCTTCTCGGTAAGCCAATTTCGTATGATCAATTAATACAGAAGCCAATTGGATAAATCATTTGTTTTATTCACAATTAATGGATTACTACCATTTTTGGTGCTGCTCTTTAAATATACTGCAAGTATAAATAACACGAATCTAATTTGATAAATAATAAAAAACTTCCTTCATCAAATGCCGAGTTCCTACTTTGACTGTATATTAGCGAAAATAAAAAGTAAGACCGCGTCAAGCGCCTGTGTCTTTCATTAATTTCTACAAATTATGAAGAGGTTATTTTCAAACCTATTATTTAAAGTTTTTATCGCCATTGTTTTAGGAATTGTCTTTGGACTGTATTTACCGGAATCGATCAATCGGATATTTGCTACTTTTAATGAGTTTTTCGGACAGTTTTTGAGCTTTTCTATTCCATTAATAATAATGGGATTAATTATGCCGGCCATTTGTGATTTGGGAAAAAGTGCGGGTAAATTATTATTGCTCACCGCCGCTATTGCTTACGGTTCAACATTGTTTTCAGGGTTTATGACCTACTTTGCAAGTGCTAATATATTTCCTGAACTCCTGGAATCTCAGACCCGAAATGCAAGTCAAGTGACAGAGTCGGGGGGTGAATTATCGCCTTATTTCAGTATTGATATTCCGCCGGTATTAGATGTAATGACAGCTTTAGTTTTAGCTTTTGTTATCGGATTAGGACTTTCTTATCAAGAAAATTCCAGTTTGAAATTGGTGGTTAAGGATTTTGAAAAAATTATTATGCAATTGATTGAGAATGTTATTGTGCCTTTATTACCACTTTTTATTTTGGGAATATTTTCCAATATGGCGTGGAGTGGAGAGGTGTTTTCTATTCTTTCGGTATTTGTAAGTATTATTGGGGTGATTTTCGCTTTGCATGTTTTATTGTTATTGCTGCAATATACCATCGCCGGACTGTTGACAAAAAGAAATCCTCTCAAGTTATTAGGAGTCATGCTCCCTGCTTATTTTACAGCTTTAGGAACACAATCCTCTGCGGCAACGATTCCGGTTACGTTAAAACAAACTTTGAAAAATGGAGTTTCAGAAAAAATTGCAGGGTTTGTGGTGCCCTTATGTGCTACTATTCATCTATCGGGCAGTATTATGAAAATCACCGCTTGTGCAATGGCGTTGATGATTTTACAAGGTATGCCGTTTAGTTTTACCCTTTTTGCCGGATTTATTTTTGTATTGGGAATTGCTATGATTGCAGCGCCGGGAGTGCCTGGAGGTGCGATTATGGC
>DATGSA010000148.1:0-4362 GCA_035303085.1 Flavobacteriaceae bacterium | reverse complement strand
TACCCTGCACAACAATGTCATAATTTCCCGTACGCCAGTTTTCAAAGAACCAAGGGCCGTTGCTGATTTCTTCACCGGGTTTGATGCTTTGGGTCTGAACACCGCTTTCCATCGATTCTCCGGGTTGGGTAGCAGGCATATCTCCATTGATATAGATGAAGTTATCGTGTTTTATAAACTGCAATGCAGCTATGCTAAAATTCGAGAAATCGGCTTCGTCGTATGCTTTTCTGTGAGAGGTAGAGACTCCTTTAGCTATTCTATTTAATAGATTTTTGGTGTTTCCCACCATTAATATGGAAGCTTGATCAGCTAAGTTTTTAGCAGTGCGTTGATAGGTGTCACTTTCAGATAAAACACTTTTATTCTGAAAATTAGCAATGATAGTTTCCAGGATATTTTCGTCTGTTGCAAAGACAAAAAATTTATCCAATTTCGTATAAAAATTCAGATTTTGAGTTTTGATCAATGGACTTAAAGCTTCAGAAAAATAATTAGAATTATCAAAGCTGTAAATATCGTGATCTCGATGGCTTTTTATGAATTCGCCTTGTGTATGTAGAATTTGAGAGCGTGCTGCTTCATCTGATTCTTTTAAAACAAACGCTTTTTTATCTTCCAGATATATCACGCCCACTTCTGAAGGCCCCGTCAATAAATCCGTGTTTATTTTTGGATAATCTTTTTTTCGATAAAAAGAAATATTGTCTTTTAAGTGTTGAAGATTATCATAGGTAAAACTATAAAATCCTGTAGCGCCAATTGGTGTGATGGCTGACATTTCATTTTTTTGTGGTTTGGTATTGTTTAAAAGCCCTAAAATCTCATTGTTTTTTGGAATGCTCACCCCACTAAAGTGAAAGCGGTTGTTTCTTATATTCAGATCTAAGGCAATCCAGTTGCTGAAATCCTTTAGAAAATCAATATTTTGATTTGGTATCAAAACAGCAGATAAGCTTTTAAATTCCGGAGTATTGATAAAAATTGAGTTTTTCTTATTGGAAGAAGACTTAAAAACTCTTTCTAATTCTGCGTTGGGAGAGAAGTTGTCTTTGGCTAATCGTATGATATGCTCAATAATTAATTTGGAATCGCCGTAAGCAAAAACACCGTTTATCTTTATGCCATAAATAATTCCATCGTCAATTTCGTATTCCTTGACCTCTTCTCCGTTGTAGGTAAATCCTTTAATTTCGTCATACCCTATAGAATCCAGCAGTTCCGGAGTTGATGTTGTAATCAACGTGGTGGCTATTTCATCACGACCGATTTTGGAAAAAGTCCAAAGACTTTCTTCTGATAGATTTAAATGAGTAAGCGGAAGATAGGAAGATTTTAAGAATGTAAATAGCGGTAAATTTTTGTTGCTGTTGATTAGCGGATTTTGCTTTAAGTCCTCGGCCAGTTGTTCTAAATTATTGGTTTTTAAAATAACCGCTGTTTTAGGAGGAACGAGAGAAAGTAGTTCAGAAGATTCCTTTCCGGCCTTGTGGCTGCACGAAGTCAAAATGATAAAAACAATTACCGAAAAAATTATTAGGAGATTTCGCATTGTAGTCAGTTATCCAAAATTTATTATCTAAACTTTAATCCTAATCTTAGTTTCTCTTCCAAAATAGGAATATGTAAACTGTCACAAATAACGGCAATGTTATTGTTAAGTGATATTTGCAACCGATGGTTAATTAATTCGTTACAAATATAAAAATATAAAATGGAGTTTTGAGTAGAGCGAAAAAAAAAGGCCTTAATGCTTTATGCAAAAAGGCCATTTTAATTTCTCAAGTAATCTTAAAGACTATTGACGAATTTCGTTAAATCTGACTTTAAGTGGGCAGCTTTGTTTTTATGAATAATATTCTTTTTCGCGAGTTTGTCAATTTTAGAAATAACATCCGGATAAAGCTTTGTTGCTTCAGCTTTATCAGCTGCTCTTAATCGTTTAATTGCATTGCGAGTCGTTCTGTGCTGATAACGGTTTCGAAGACGTTTTTTCTCGGAACTTCTAATGCGTTTTATCGCTGATTTGTGATTTGCCATATTTACTATTAGTTTCTCGTTGTAGTCCGTAGGGGAATCGAACCCCTGCTACCAGGATGAAAACCTGGCGTCCTAACCGCTAGACGAACGGACCATTTTCAAATGCGAATGCAAATATATAATAACTTTTAGATTAGACAAAGCTTTTTCGAAAATATTTTTCAAAATTAATATGCCCGAGCAAAAAGTACCCGACCGGAAGAAGGTTTTCCTGTTAAAATGCAAGTTCCTTCTTCTTTTTCAGCATCAATAGGAATACATCGAATGGTTGCTTTGGTCAATTTTTGAATTTTCTCTTCCGTTTGCGGCGTTCCATCCCAATGAGCAGAAATAAATCCTCCCTTGGTTTTGAGGATCTCTTTAAATTCATCAAAGGTTTCTGCTTTGGTAATGTGATCGTCTCTGAACTTTTTAGCTCTGGAAAACAGGTTTTCTTGAATTTCAATCATTAAATGTTGAACTTTTTCTAAAACTTCTTCTTGTTTGATGAAAGTTTTTTCTAAAGTATCTCGCCGAGCTAATTCTACCGTGCCTTTTTCCAAATCTTTAGGACCGATGGCAATTCGCACCGGAACACCTTGCATTTCATGTTCTGCAAATTTCCATCCCGGTTTGTAGTTTGTTCTGTCGTCGTAAAACACTGTAATTCCTTCAGCATTTAATTGATCAACTAATTTATGCGCAACTTCTGAAACGCGAGATAAATCTTCTTCACTTCTATAAATAGGAACAATGGCCACTTGGGTAGGAGCCAGTTTTGGAGGAAGAACTAATCCGTGATCATCACTGTGAGTCATAATAAGCGCACCGATTAATCGGGTAGAAACTCCCCAACTCGTAGCCCAAACATAATTTAGTTTTCCATCTTTATCAGCAAATTTCACATCAAATGCTTTGGCAAAATTTTGAGCTAAGAAATGAGAGGTTCCCGCTTGTAGTGCTCGGCCATCTTGCATTAAAGCTTCGATACAATAGGTTTCTTCTGCCCCGGCAAAACGTTCGCTTTCTGTCTTAAGCCCTTGTATAACCGGGATACCCATAAAGTTTTCTACAAAATCTGCATATATTTTTAATAAGAGCTCAGCTTCTTCTATAGCTTCTTTTTCTGTGGCGTGGGCTGTATGACCTTCTTGCCATAAGAATTCAGAAGTTCTTAAAAAAAGTCTGGTACGCATTTCCCAACGCACAACGTTTGCCCATTGATTTATTTTGATAGGCAAATCGCGGTAAGATTGAATCCAACCTTTATAAGTATTCCAAATAATAGCCTCGGAAGTAGGCCGTACCACCAGCTCTTCTTCGAGTTTAGCTTCGGGATCTACGACGAGTTTCCCCGGGTTATCCGGATCGTTTTTTAAGCGATAATGGGTGACTACTGCGCATTCTTTCGCAAAGCCTTCTGCATTTTGCTCTTCCGCTTCAAACATGTGTTTCGGAACAAAAAGCGGGAAGTAAGCATTTTTATGACCGGTGTCTTTAAACATCTGATCCAGCTTTGCTTGCATTTTTTCCCAGATAGCATAGCCGTGAGGTTTGATGGTCATGCAACCGCGAACAGCTGAACTCTCAGCTAAATCAGCAGCGATAACCAACTCGTTATACCATTTGGAATAATCTTTTTCTCGGGATGTAAGTTTTTTAGCCATAGTCTTTGGCACAAATGTTGTACTTTAGTTAATGAATTTTTTAGCTTGGACAAAATTAGGTAAATTTATATATCAAACAACAAAAACGACAAAGGTTATGAGATTTTCAAATAAAATATTTAAAAAAATACTTGCCGTATTTGTGCTTATCAGTACAGTCCTGCTAAGCGCATGCGGTAGTTCCGATTCAGCAAAAGACGGAATATATGCTCAAAAAGAGGATAAATCCGCTAATAATAAATACGAAAGATATTTTTCACAACAAGGAGAACAACTCAATCGTGTGTTAAGTACGATGGATGAAGGTGCGCAAACGGATGAGGTTTTTACAGATCCCGATGCGTATTATTCCGAAAACAACCAAAGAAATAATAATCAATATCAAGAAGAGGATTATGTTTATAAGGAAAACTATGTTTCAGGAAATACATCGTGGGGCTTAAATCCATCTACCGTAAACATTAACTATTATGGAAGTCCTTATTATTACGGATCTTCTTTTTATGGATACCCTTATTATCCCTATTATAATTATTACTCGCCATGGTATTATGGTCCAAGATACGGTTATTACAGCCCTTGGGGTTGGGGATCTTATTATGGCTATGGCGGTTGGTCGTTTGGGTTTGGCTTTGGTTTAGGATTTGGATACGGTTACGGATACTATCCCTACGGT
>DATGSA010000147.1:0-22335 GCA_035303085.1 Flavobacteriaceae bacterium | reverse complement strand
AACCGTTCGAATTGATTTTTAATGGTATCAATAATATAATTCCTCTTGACAACTTCTTCAGGAAAGAAATCTCTTGTTCCTTTAGCGCGTTTTGGTTTTTGTGCCATGTTTTACAGTTTTATTCAGGACTTACAATTTTTTCAAAATAAGAATATAATTCTCCTTTGGTAATATTTGCACCTTGTTTAATCAAAGCGAAAATATCTGAATTTCGCTCCTCCCCAATGGGTTTGGTTGATGTATAGATAGTTACTTGATCATCTTTTAGATTGTTTCTCAGCCATTGATAGCCTTCCGGAGTAAGCAAGTCTATAGCCGAATTATCAACTTTCAATGCGATTAAAGAAATTTGAAATTCCTCTGTTTTAAACAGGAATATTTGTTGTTTAGAAAAATGCTCCAAATATTTAACCCTCTGAAGCACTTTATCCCAAACCAAATCACTGAAGATATCAATTTCCTCTTCGGCTAAATCGGGATTTTGAGCTTTGATTTCAGTCCATTCTTTAGCATCGATTCCCTGTGTTGCTAAAAAGGTACTAAACTCTTCGTGCATTTCCTCCAATTGTTCTTTTGTCAATCTGGCATATTTCATAATCCCTTCGATTTTTTTGCTTTCGATGTATTGATTTTAGTATCAAATCATTTAAAAAATATCGCTTCTGTATCAAGTTTTCATCAAACTCTTATACCGTGTTAATTTATTTTCTGTTTAAAAAAAAGCCCACCCTTTTGAGAAGAGCAGGCTGATATATTTTAAAAACAAATAAATTAAACTTCAGCTACCACCTCAAAAGTAAAGTCTTCTATCACTTCACGATGAAAACGTAGCGTTGCATCATATTGACCGGTTCGTTTAATATTTCCACCAAGAATGGTGATATATTTCTCATCGATCTCTGAATCGTGTTTGGCTAATTCTTTACTTAAATCTGCAGGTGAAACACTTCCGAAAAGCTTTCCATCATTTTGCGCTTTTGCCGCAATTTTCAAGTCAAGCCCTTCGAGTTTTTTAGCATTGTTTTTAGCTTCTTCAATAACTTTTGCCTCTTTATATGCGCGTTGTTTCAACATTTCTTCTCTTTGCTTTCGCGTAGAAGGTGTTGACAAAACAGCATATCCTCGAGGAAGTAGGTAATTGCGTCCATAACCGTTTTTCACGGTAACTATATCGTCGGCAAATCCTAAATTATCGACATCTTTTTTTAATATAACTTCCATACTATTCTAATCTTATTATTTTAATAAATCCCCTACAAATGGCATTAAGGCCAAGTGACGGGCACGCTTAACAGCTTGTGCCACTTTACGCTGATATTTTTGTGAAGTTCCGGTCAAACGACGTGGCATTATTTTTCCTTGTTCATTGACAAGGCCCATCAAGAAATCAGGGTCTTTATAATCGATATATTTGATTCCGGAACGCTTAAAACGACAGTACCGCTTTTTTGGTTTGGTTTCAATTTTCAGGGGAGTCAAATATCTTATCTCTCCACCTTTATCTCCTTTTGCTTGTTGTTCAATTGATTGTGCCATAATTATTTCTTCGCTTTAGCTTTGTTTCGTTCAACTCGTTTTTTCGCCCATTCGATAGCGTGTTTATCCAACTTGACGGTGAGATAACGCATTACGCGTTCGTCTTGTCTAAAAGCAGTTTCAAGTGCTTCAATGTGTTTTCCTTCAACTTGAAATTCAAACAAGTGATAAAAGCCGCTTTTTTTGTGTTGAATTGGGTAGGCCAGCTTTTTTAACCCCCAGTCTTCTTTGTTGATCATTTTGGCATCCATTGAAGCCAGCAAATCTTCATGCTTCTTCACTGTTTCCTTTACCTGGTCTTCAGATAAAACGGGATTCAAAATGAAAACAGTTTCATAATGGTTCATAAATAGTTATTTTATATTGATAAAAATCGGTTGCAAAAATACTGTTTTTTATTTAAAAAGCAAACTTGTTTTGCAAAAAGATCTGTAAGATTTGGTAGCATTTCCCGATATTCAAAAAAACCTTCTTAACAGTATATGAACCATCACCACAGTTACAAATATCTCAAATTATTATTTGTATTCTATCTCAAAACATTATATTTCGCCTATGGTCAACTCACCTCAACATTTTGCGCTCTTTAAACCGGACGGTTATATCAGTCAGTTTATCTCTAACCAAAAAGGAAAACATAAGAAGAAATTCCTCGGAGAGTTTTATGATTTTCCTGAAGATATTATGGCTGTCGGGAGATTAGATGAAGCTTCGGAAGGTTTATTATTATTGACTACCAATGGGAAAGTGAGTTATTTTATCAACAGCTCTGCGATAGAAAAAGAATATTTTGCACAGGTTGATGGAGTGATCACAGACGAAGCCATTGAACAATTAGAACAGGGAATTGAATTATCTCACGCCGGAGAAAAATATTTCACCAAACCGTGCAAAGCAAAAATGATTTCTACGCCAAATTTACCCAAAAGAAATAAAAGTATTCGCTCCGATCGCCACGGTCCCACTTCTTGGGTATCGCTTACACTTACCGAAGGAAAATATCGCCAAGTTAGAAAAATGACAGCCGCAGTAGGATTCCCGACTTTGCGACTTGTGCGTGTCCGCATCGGAAATTATAAAATCGGTCAAATGAAACCCGGAGAAGTTCGTCCTATTGATGATCTGGGTTTAGTTGATGAAAGCATTCTCAGCTCTTTACAGGAAAATCAAGTTGAATAAATCAGCAAAAAACTTCTATTTCAACTTTTCCAAAGTACAAGGGGGAAATTTGAAAACTTTGAAAAAGGGCAAATCCGCAAACCAAAAAACTGCAATCTACTTTTCCAAAGTTTTACTACGCAACCCAAGGACTTTGGAAAAGTTTAGAAGAAATATTCCTCAATAGTAGATAAACTCATTTTGTTCTATTTCGATTTTATCTGTAGCTTTAGCATAAACAAAAAGTAAAAAGATGAAGCCCAAAACAAACACCACTGCTCAAGACATTAAATATGTGGCTATACAGTTTTTAATTTTATTACTTTTTATTGTTTTTCCCAATTTAGTTTATTTCGATTTTCCGGAATTTATCATTTGGATAGGTATTGGCATCAGCGTAATAGGGTTTATATTGTTTATCATCTCCATAGTAACTTTAGGAAAATCACTTTCTTTGTATCCCTCCCCATCTTCAAAAACCGAACTTGTCACTAATGGTATATACAGTCGCATTCGCCATCCTATTTATACCGGATTGTTATTGTTTTTACTTGGGATTAGCATTGCTTTTGCCGGGTTGATAAAGTTTATTCTGTTTTTGGCCGCCGTAATTCTCTTTTCTAAAAAAGCGGATTATGAAGAAAGCAGATTGATCAAAAAATATCCCGAATACAAAAACTATCAATCTCGAACGGGAAAACTTTTGCCTAAACTATAAGAGACGAGTTGTAGAAATATCAGTTTATCGAACGAGGGTTTAAAATTACAAATAAAATTCAGTCAAAAATTATCATTTTAATTTTTAATTTGATAATTTTATAGACTAAACTGAATTATCATGCAAGTAACCCAATCCCTCGCCAAATTTATTTATCTGGTCTTGACCTTTATAGGGTTCAATTTTTTTGTTCAGGAGCCATCGAATTCAGATATTTCTTTGTGGAAAGTCACTTCTTCCGCGGGAGGAGAAATTTATTTCTTAAACAATATCGAAGAAAATCGAACTAATCAGATTTATCAAGACCTACTTGATAAAACCGAAGTTTTAGTTTTTGAAATGGATTTTGAAGCTTTTGAGCAATCATATTCTGAGCTTATTCAAAACAAAGGACTGTCATCGGAAGGGGAAGACATAAAAAATGACCTCTCTCCAGAGATCTATCAAAAATTAGAAGAGCAGAGCACAGCTCTTGGTTTACCTTTAGAAGCAGTAAAGAATCTGCGACCATGGTTTATAGCTGTTGTACTTCAAGCCCATGAAATTCAAAACTCAATTGACACAAGCTTCACAACCAATGAACAATTATTTTATGAAACCAAAAAGACAAATAATGAAATTAAATATTTAGAAACAGCAGAGTTTCAAATCAATTTATTTGCCGATATGTCTAAAGAAAAACAACTCACTTATTTAACCTATATTCTCAATCATCCTTCCTATTTTCAGAAGTTAAACGAAATAATATTGGTCAAAGAAAACCAAAACCTCGTCGATCGAGAATTATCGAATTTCCCCAACGCACTTTATCAAGATTTGGTTGCACAAAGAAATAAGCATTGGTTACCACAAATAAAAAAGTTTATTCATCAACAAGAGAGCGCATTGGTGATACTGAATCCGGGACATTTACACGGTGCTGAAGGACTGCTCACGCTTTTGGAAAAAGAAGGATATCAGGTTGAGCCGCAAAAAATATGAGTGAATAAAATTCTTTAAACAGAGCTTCCCCTTACTGAGCAAATACCTTCGCCTTCTTTATAGTTTAAAAATACCTATCTTAGTCCTTGTTAATATTTAAAATTATGCAAAAATCAATCTTGTCTTTTCTTAGAAAATTTTCAGTCGTTTTTATTTTCTTTAGTTTGATTATAAACCTACAAGCTCAAGAAGAAGCGACTCCAAAAATGGCTTGGGAAGTAACTTCTCCTCAAGGAGAAACTGCTTATTTTATAGGTTCCGTTCATATGGTAAAACCGGAATTATATCCGTTGGACTCTGTTTATTATCAGCTTTTAGAAAAGGCTGATGTAGTTGGTTTTGAAGTAAATATGGATAGTTTACTGATTCAATCACAAACCCTGCTCCCCAAATACGGTTTGTATCCGATGGGGGAAACTTTAAAAGACCATCTTTCAGAGAAAACGTTCATTAAACTGGAGAAGCATATGGATTCTTTGGGGGTTCCGCTGGCCATGATGTTGCAGATGAAACCTTGGGTCGTTGCCTCTTCACTAACAGCATTAGGACTTCAAAAAGCGGGATATTCATCTCAGGGGATTGATCAACATTTTTTCACCAAAGCAAAAGACGCCAATAAAGAAATTATCGGTCTGGAAACCACAGAATTTCAAATGCGGATTTTTGCTGATATGACGGATGAGGAGCAGGTAGATTTTTTAGAGTACAGCCTGGATCACGCCAAAGAAGGAATTGATTCCATCGATGAAATTATGGAGCTCTGGAAAAAAGGAGATAGTGAAAATTTAAATAAACTAATGGAAGGAGGAATGGAGGAGTTTTCTCCCGAAGTATATCAAGACCTAATCATCAACCGCAATAAAAATTGGGTTCCGGAAATCGAAAAATTATTAAAAGAAGGAAAAACTCCTTTGATTATCGTTGGTGTTGGTCATTTAGTGGGTGAAAACAGTGTGAATAATTTATTGATTGAGGAAGGCTACCAAGTGAAACAACTTCATTAAAAACCAAAGATTTTATAGCGTATTAAAAAAGGGCCGATAAAATCGACCCTTTTCTTATTCCTGTTTAAATTAAGTTACCCTTTTTTAGTTAAGCATAGACTCTTTCACTTTAGGTCTCTTCTCCCCTTTCATCAGGTATCTTTCTAAGCTATCATCTAATTCATCCATCCAATCGGTATGATGTTCTTCAGCTTTGGTTCCGGTTACAACCGATCTAAAGTTTTTATCTCTATAAGTCAAGATGTTATCTTCCTTATCCTGTAACCATTCTTTAAATATCTCTGCTACTCTATCGACATTGAACTCCGGATAATCGGTAAACGAAATCAAGTCTTTGATATAAGCTGCTTGGAAGTCTATTTCATCATTTGCATTTTTAATTTCAGCTTCTTTTGCCAGCCACTTGTCGATATCTTTTCGTCTTTCCTCTTTTGACGGTAGATCAAACTCTCCCATCATAATATCTCTTGCAAGCCAAGCTTGCGCATCAAACATATTAAAAGTATAATACTGATCCTGCATGGCTAAATAAAATAATTGTGGTACATCTTGGTAAAGAATACCTTTATACAGGTTGTCTATATACATGTCGTTTTTAGCTTTCAGACGTAATGGGTCTGGAAGGAATGGGAATTTATGTTGATATCCTGTACACATAACCACTCCATCGAACTTTTTACTGGTACCGTCTTTAAAGTGAGCTTTATCACCTTCGAAGTGAGTAACCAGTGGACGTTCTTCGATTCCTTCAGGCCAACTTACTCCAATAGCTTCCGATCTATAACTCAAGGTTACGGAATTAGCTCCGTGCTTGTAGCACTGTACTGCAATATCTTCTGCAGAATAACTACTACCAATCATCAATAAATCTTTACCGATAAACTGATCAGCTCCTCTAAAGTCGTGAGCGTGCATTACTGCTCCGGTAAAATCGTCTATCCCCTCAAAGTAAGGCATATTTGGAGTGGAGAAGTGACCGGTAGCTACTACTAAATAGTCAAACTCCTCTTCATAGGTAGAGTCATTTTTTAAATCATCTAAATACAAAGTAAACTTCTTTCGTTTCTCGTCATACATTACCCAACGTGCTGAAGTATTAAAACGAATATAGTCTCTTGCGTTACTTTTTTCAATTCGCCCTTGAATGTAATCAAAAAGTACGGGGCGTGGTGGGTATGATGACACTGGTTTACCAAAATGATCGTCAAATGTGTAGTCAGAGAATTCTAAGCATTCCTTTGGCGCATTAGACCATAGATATTTATACATACTTCCATGAAGAGGTTCACCGTATTTCCCTACGCCTGTACGCCAAGTGTAATTCCACATTCCACCCCAATTGGCTTGTTTTTCGAAACATACAATTTCGGGAATTTCTTTACCTTGTTTTTCTGCTGATTCAAATGCTCGAAGTTGTGCCAATCCACTCGGACCTGCACCAATAATTGCAATTCGTTTGTCTTTCATATATCAATATTTTAAGAATTATTAAAAATTGTCAATAATATTCCTGTTTTTTAGGAATATGACATTGTTTTGTAGAAAATTCGAAAATTATACATTCAATTTCCTATTCCTAAATAGAGCTTTCTCACTAAATTAAGAACTTTTTTCTACGGTCGACAGTATAAGCAATTCTATTCACTCTCACAATATTATTCAGGGGAAATTCCTTGTTTATCTCGATAATCAAAGAAATCTTAGTGTAATTGATAACAATTCTACTTTAATAATTCCTTATTTTTGTAACTACCAAAACCAATATTACTTCCATGCCTCCTAAATTTATGGTCAAGCTACAAAACAAAAGATTTTTATTCTTCGTTTTATTAATCTCGAGTTTTAATTTACAAGCACAAAAAAATCCTGATAATTCTTTTTTATGGCGATTGGATCCTGCTTCGGGAAATAAAGTTTATTTGGTGGGAACCTTTCCTATGGATAATACCGATTTAATCGATATTCCAAAAACTATACAACGGGCTTTTGACAATGTTGAATTGATTGTTTTTGACAGGAGTCCATTGGATTTAAACGCGGAATATCAAAGATTGTTTGTCGAAAAAGGTTTTTATCCGGCTGATGAAATGACATCGGAACATTTAGATGCAAATCTCTATCAGCAATTAGAAAAGCGCTTAGAAGAATTAAAAAGTCCTTTAGGGCATATGCCGAGAATGAAGCCTTGGCTCATCACCATATCTTTACTTAATTTAGAAACAGAAGAAACGGGTTATGCCAGGATGGGGTTGAAAGAATATTATTTCAATCAAGCCACAGAGGAAGAAAAAGAAATTGTTTTGCTTGACAAAGTATTGTCTGAACAAAGTTTATTATCCGATTTATCAGAAGAAGCACAAATTGAATATCTGCAACACTGTTTGAAAAATTCTAAAAACAACATCCGGCAAAACTCAAACTTATTTGAAGCTTGGCGGAAAGGAAACTTTATAAGATTTTGTACTTTGGTCGAAAAACAACAGCAAAAATCCCCTTTGGCGATTCAGGAAATTCAAACTAAAATACAAGAGAGTCTGCCGATTGATCAGCTTGTAGAAATCATCAATAGTGAAAAAAGCGCTATTATTTTTGTCGACGCCACTCGATTGGTTGGCAAAAACGGGTTGTTGGATAAACTCGAAGCCGAAGGAGTAGAAATCTCAGAATTATAAAATTTATGCCAACATTTAATTTAACAAAATCAACCTCAATTATTTTGTAGGTGAAAGATTCCGGCTATACATATAAATCCTATTCCAGTGATAGTTGGCGGCAAAATTCCATTGAAAATTCCGAGGATAATCATTACCACAGCTGCGATAACCAGTAAAATGTTCAGCAGATTTATTTTTGCTTTTTTAGCCATAATTTTTGCTTTAGTTTTTCAAGACATTTAATTTAAAATGGGACGAATGCTCGACATCAGAAAAGCTATTTGCCAATCATCGTGTAATCAATAAGGATCCACATTCAAAATTACGCGAACACTTCGATAAGCAGAAATAGAATCATAGGATTTCAATACTTTTTTCAAGTAGGCTTTGGTCTTAATCAAGGATTGTTTTGGTGGAATCTTGAGCAAAATCACTTTATAATACTCATTTCTAATTCGAGGAATTGCCGGAAATTCCGGACCTAAAATATTTTCTTTAAAAGCATTAGACAACCCTTTGCCCAACCAATCCGCAGCTTCATTTACCAAATTATAATTTCTTCCTTTCAGTGTGATTTTAATCAATCGATAAATCGGAGGATATTTAAACTCATGTCGTGTTTGCATTTGTTCTTCATAAATAGCTTCATAATTCCCTTCTACCACATGTCGTAAAACCGCATGTTTCGGACTGTAGGTTTGAATCATCACCTGCCCTTGTTTATCCGTTCGTCCTGCTCTTCCAGAAACTTGTGTCAAGAGTTGATAAGCCCTTTCGTGTGCTCTGAAATCCGGGAAATTCAGCAAATTATCCGCGTTCATCACACCCACTAAATCAACATCGCGAAAATCCAATCCTTTGGCCAGCATTTGCGTACCGACCAAAACATCGATATCTTTTTGCTCAAAAGCGGTGATGATTTTTTCATACCCATATTTCCCGCGAGTGGTATCCAAATCCATTCTGCCAATTTGAAAATCAGGGAAAAGTTCTTTCAATTGAGTTTCCACTTGTTCGGTTCCAAATCCTTTGGTAGTTAAATCTACACTTTCACAAGCCATACATTTTCTCTGCATTGCAATATGATATCCACAATAATGACAGCGGAGCGAATTATTGTGTCGATGGTAAGTCAAACTCACATCACAATTCGGACATTGCGGGGAATGCCCACAAGTTTGACATTCTAAAATCGGAGAATACCCCCTTCTATTTTGAAAGAGAATAACTTGTTTAGCTTCTTCCACTGTTTTGGTAATCGCCGTTATCAATTCATCGGAAAAATGACCTTTCATCTTTTTCTTTCGATGTTTTTCCTTGATATCGATCAATTCAATCCTTGGGGGAATAACTTTTCCAAACCTTTTATGGAGTTTTGCCAGACCATATTTGTGATGTTTGACATTGTAATAACTTTCCAAAGAAGGTGTTGCTGTTCCCAACAAAATATTACTTTTGAAAATATGTGATAAAACCACAGCTGCATCTCTGGCATTATATCGCGGAGCAGGGTCGAATTGTTTAAAAGTAGTTTCGTGCGATTCGTCGACCACAATCAATCCCAAATCTTGATAAGGCAAGAAAATCGATGAACGCGCGCCGATGACAATTTTGCCTTTATCCTTATTTAATACGTGATTATAAACCTCTACCCTTTCATTGACGGAATATTTACTGTGATACACCAAAACATCTTCACCAAAATACATTTGTAAACGCAAAATAAGTTGCGTTGTCAAAGCGATTTCCGGCACTAAATACAACACCTGTCTTCCTTGATCTAAAACATCTTTAATCAACTGAATATATATTTCAGTTTTACCGGAAGAGGTTACCCCGTGTAAAAGACAAGGTAAATTTTTTTCGAAATTTCTTTTTATCGCTCCAAACGCTCTTTCCTGTTCAAGGGTAAGGTTTAATTGCAAGTTAGACTTTTCCCCTTCAAAAGTAATTCGGTCTTTTTGGATCTGATACTCTTCTAAAACACCTTTTTTGACCAAAGCCTTCACCACAGAACTTGTACAATCCGCAGCTTTTGTAAGATCTTTTGAACGAATCGGTTTTTTGGTTTTAGCATTTATAGAAATGTAAGCCAACAGCACTTCTCTTTGTTTAGGTGCATTGCTTAAATCATCAAAAAGCCCTTTTAATTTCTGATCGGATTGGTAGCTTTCCGTAAGTCTTACATATCGAATTAATTTGGGTTTGTATTGTTTATAAATTTCTTGATTAACCACAATCAAACCTTTTTTGACCATTCCATTTAAAACCGGAAGCACTGTTTTTTTACTTAAAATCTCCGATACTTCTTGTGTTTTTAAAATGGATTGACGCTCTAAAGCTTCCAAAATCAAATATTCCTCATCAGTGATATCCTGATTTTCAGCATCTTGATCGGGGTTGAGTTCTATAACGGTTTCACTTTGCAACAAAAAAGCACTGGGTAAAGCTGCTTTTAAAACCTCTCCTTCGCTACACATATAATAATCTGCCATCCACTTAAAAAACCGCATCTGTTGAGCGGTTAACAAAGGAGATTCGTCCATGATTTCCTCTACCAATTTGGCTTTATACAGCCGTGGTTGTTCTTCGTGTATTTTCCCGACAACTCCGGTGTAAACTTTTGTTTTTCCAAAAGGAACAGCAACCCTCATCCCGGGTTTCAATTTAGATGCTTGAGCAGAAGTTACTGCATAAGTAAACCGCTTATCTAAAGGCAAAGGTAAAATGACATCGGCAAATTGTTGCATATTTTGAAATCAGGTTTAATTATTTATAATCACAATACAATTTATGTCAGATGATTTTCTTTTTGATTATATGCATTTTTATTTTTTAGTCTTAGAATAGTTCCATTCAACTCAAAACCCAACAATAAAATAATGGAGTTCAACCAAACGTAAATCATCAAAATCAGCAGCGCACCGATTGAGCCATAAAGCTTGTTATACCCTCCAAAACTCTGAACATAACCTGCAAATAAATAGGTAAATAACAATATTAAAACAGTAGTAAATACTGAACCTACGGAAAAATAACGGGCATATTTACTTTCCTTGGTTCCAAAATAATATAAAGTTGAAACCGAGTTGAAAATCAGCAATATAAAAACTGCCGTCCTTCCGATTTCCGCCCATTTAATCTTATCCGAAAATATTCCTAAAGCATTGAGATCTTCAATAATGTAAGTCAAATAAATGGTGATAATAACGGTTGCCAATAGGAAAAAGGCAATAATAACCGCAACTCCTAAAGCTACAAAGTACTGTCCTAAAATCGATCTGTTTTTTTTGGTATGCCAAGAATATTCAAATCCTGAAAATATCGCGTTGATACCATTAGCCATCAAAAAGACAGATAGAACAAATACAAAAGAAAGCAATCCTGTTCTTGGCGTATTGGCAATATCATAAAAAATTCTTTCAAAAAGTTCGTGTGTTTGTGGTGGTAAAAGCGATTCTAAATAGCTCAATAACCGCGTTTGAAAATCCTCGATAAACCAAACAAACGGAATCAAGTTTAAGACAAATAACAAAAAGGGAAACAACGCCATAAAAAAACTAAAGGCGATCGATCCCGCACGCGGGGTGAAGGTTCCTCTGACAATTCCGAAAATATACATCTCGAGTAAATCATAAAGAGAAAGTCCATTGAGCCCGGGCAAAATAACTTTCTTAGCTCCTCGGGCCAGATTTCCTATGATAGGTATTTTATCTATTTTATCCTCTATGACTTTGGTCAAATTATATGGCTTTAAGGCTGAGATCTAAATTGTAAACCGAATGGGTAAGCGCTCCACTGGAGATAAAATCCACCCCGCACTCCGCATATTTTCTTGCTGTTTTTAAAGTGATATTCCCACTGGACTCAGTTTGACACTGGTTTCCAATCATTTCAACAGCTTTGCGGGTATCCGTATAATTAAAATTATCTATCAGAATTCTATGAACGTCGTCGTGCTTCAAAATTTCTTCTATCTCTTTTAAGTCACGTGCTTCGACAATAATCTTTAAGTCCTTATTATTTTCCTTCAAGAAATCCTTGGTCTTTTCAATAGCCTTCCCTACTCCGCCGGCAAAATCGATGTGGTTGTCTTTCAACATGATCATATCAAACAAGCCAAATCTATGGTTTACACCGCCACCAATTTTTACGGCCCACTTTTCCAGTACTCGAATTCCCGGTGTGGTTTTTCGCGTATCCAAAATTTTTGTTTGGGTACCTTCGAGCAATTCTACAAAACGGTTTGTTTTAGTGGCAATAGCGCTCATCCGTTGCATCCCGTTGAGCATTAATCGCTCTGCTTTTAAAATAGATTGACTATTTCCGGAAACAACAAACGCAATATCTCCTTTTGAAATTTTATCGCCATCGCTTTTCAAAACCTCCATTTCCAGATTTTCATCTATGTATTCAAAAACACGTTTTGCAAAATCAACCCCGGCTAAAATTCCATCTTCTTTGACAAGCAATTCCGCTTTACCTTCTGCTTCTTTGGGAATACACGCCAACGAACTAAAATCTCCATCTCCGACATCTTCTCGAACCGCAGTTTTAATAATTCTATCGACTTCCCGATTAAAAAAATTTTGATCAATTGCCATATCCTATTATTTCTGCTAAAATAAGAAAACTAAGCTGAATATACGTTTTAATTAAACAGATGAGACGATGAAGATAAAATGAAACATTGCGGTTTATTGATTGGTCCAATTAATCTGGATAGTTGAAGTTGTTTTTTCTTTAGCGATAAGGGGAGTTAATTATTGTGGAAAAAGACTGCGCGAGATTCTGATCAAATTAGCTTCTTGCGTCGGAATTTTTCAAGATAACAGAAAAACGGTCAGTTCTTTCTTTTGATGGCTTATTCACTTTTACGCTCACTCATCAAATTAACTTCTACCAATCTAAGCGGATCGTTCACTTTTTCAAAGTTCTACAACGTCCCCAAGTACTTTGGAAAAGTTTACAACGCAACCCAAGTTCGTCGATTACTTTTTTGAATTAAAGAGATTGCGAATTTGCTTTAGTCAGCAACCAAGAATCGCTTTGTGTATTTTAAAATTATTTTCAAACCGTTTTTTCAATTAAAAAAATATCGATCCTAAAAAAATAAAGTAATAAGGTTTCTCAATACAACTTATCGCAATAGTTATGAAGATAATAAGGTTTAATTTCGTCCTTATTTACCTTATCCTTTACATAGAAAACCCGTCGTAGATTAGTCGGCAAGTTATTCCGCGTCTTCAGCGCTTTTATCGTTGGACGCTGCTTAAAATTTAAGCCTTTTACCCTTAGCTGTTTGTTTTCCGATAATGGAGTTAAGAAAAACAACAAGTTGATTTTTGAAGATGTCCTACTCTTTCTAAGAGAAGAAGCTTTTGATTGGAAAGAATTATCATGTCGATTTCTAAAAACAACTCTGCGATCCTTAGCGGTTCTTCGCGACTCTCTGCGTCACAATTCCACATCTTGTGAAACGGAAAAAGTATTGTTTGTGGAATTGCAACGCACGACTCATCATTCACTTCTTAACCACCTTCCCGGTTGTTATCTTTTGCCTATTTTGAATGAGTTAATATCCAACAGAAAAAGGATCGCGTGAGATCTTGAGCCAATCACCTTCTACGACAAAAGCAAAATTTTAGAGAACTCTTCAAGGGGTTTGGAACCCTTGAAGAGTTTACAACTTACTTAATTTCAATGATTTGAAAAAACACTTTACTGCCTCAAGTTGTCTTTTCTGTAATAAAGTTCGGCTTTTCTGTGTCATTTCCAAAAGCCTTGTTTGCAATCGCAAAAATTATCACTCAGGATGACAGGGAGTAGTGCCCGGAATTTGTGTCGCAAGAATTCATTATCTTCCGGCTCATTCTTTGATAACAGAAATTCATTCATAACTCCTAAAATGAACAACAAATTAATTTATTACGAAAAAGCGGGAGATATCGTGCTTGGGGAGATTATTGAAAATTCTCCGACCGAGATAAAAATAAAGATACTCTATCCTTTTTATGGTATCAGTCTCACTGCGAAACCTAAAATGTGTATGCTTTTCTCTGACAAAACATATAACACTATGGGGGTAAAAGTATTGGAGAGATGTTTTCATCTGGGGAAAATTATCAGTAGAAGAAGTCAAGAAATCATAGAGGACTTTATCGACTTGGAGGAAAAACTTAAAACAATTGAAGGCAACGAAAGTTCGGGAGATTCAAAAGCAATCTTGAGGAGTGATTTTAGAATACTCTATTTAAATGGATTTAAAGATGTTCCGGAATTAACGACATATCCTTTGGAAGGATTACTTGAATATTTGAAAAAACATCTTGACGTGCATCCGCATGCAGAGGCAATTCGACCGGAAACAAAATATTCGAAACACTCAAAAACGATTTCAAATAAATTACGAGAAATAAAAGAAGGTGAAATTAATTCCTATTAATGCCCCTCCCTACCCTATTTTTGTAATTTTGTTTTCCAAAATCAGTTTTTATGAAATTAGTTTTTGCCACTCACAATTCGAATAAGTTAAAGGAAATTGAACCTTTACTGCCTTCTTCTATAACCCTTTTGTCTTTGGCGGACATCGACTGTTTTGAGGAGATTCCGGAAAATGAAAACACCATTGCCGGCAATGCTTTGGCTAAAGCAAAATATGTAAAAAGGAACTATGGTTACAACTGTTTTGCAGATGATACGGGTTTAGAAGTTGTGGCTTTACGCGGTCAACCGGGCGTACATTCCGCTCGTTATGCGGGAAAAGGTAAAAGCGACGAAGATAATATGGCAAAGCTCTTGGCCAATCTCGAGCATTCCCACAATAGGAAAGCACAGTTTAAAACAGTTATCGCTTTAGTTTTGGGAGGGCAGCAAGAAGAATTTGAAGGAATTTGTAAAGGAGAAATATTAAATGCTCCCCGTGGAACAGCCGGTTTTGGGTATGATCCTATATTTCAGCCTGCCGGATTTGATGAAAGTTTTGCAGAGATGACCCCGGAACAAAAAAATGAAATCAGCCATCGTGCGATTGCAACGCGCAAGCTCATCGAGTTTTTACATCAAAATAAATTGGCTTAAATCAAAATAAAACTTAAATTTCAGGGTTTATTTATAGACTAACATCGGTTTTTATAAAAACATCTTCAATCGGTTGAACAACTTTTTTTATTTATGCGGATAGGTTTCTTTTTGATTTTATTTTTTTTGGTCAAAATCTCCTTTGGTCAGGCCCCTTTACCAGAGACTTATTTTATAAACCCGGTGAATATCCCGATTTCCTTGTCCGGAAGCTTTGGGGAATTGCGCAACAATCACTTTCACAGTGGATTGGACATCAGAACCCAAGGAAGAATCGGTATTCCGGTACATGCCGCTGCATCGGGTTACATCAGTCGAATGAAAGTTGGAGTTTTTGGTTATGGCAATGTTTTATACATTCAACATCCCAACGGATATACCACGGTTTATGGGCACATGGAAGAATTCTCTCCTAAAATCAGAAAGTATTTACGAGAGAACCAATATCGATTAGAAAAAAACACGATTGAACTATTTCCTGGAAAAGGCGAAATACCGATAGAACAAGGAGAGCTTATCGGATTAAGTGGAGAAAGCGGCAGCGCTGGCGGCCCACATTTGCATTTTGAAATACGCGATGGTTCACAACGACCGATGAATCCTTTTTTGTTTGGCATGCAAGTCGAAGATACCAAACCTCCGGTAGTTAAAGCTTTACAAGTTTATCCTCAAAACGAAAACTCGCATGTAGCCCTATCTGCTCGTCAACAAGAATTACACTTCACCAAAAATAAAGAAGGATCCTATCAAACAAAAACGATTGAAGCCTATGGGAAATTGGGTTTTGGAGTTGATGCGATAGACTATATGAATGGTTCAAATAATACTCACGGAATTTATCATATTCAAACTTGTTTAAACGGCGAACCACAAATGGAAATTACTTTTGATAACTTTTCTTTCGCCAATACCAGATATATCAACAGATATATAGATTATGCACATTTTAAAGACAAAAAGTCAAGAGTTCAAAAACTGTTTTTAGAAGAAAACAATAAAGTTGATATGCAAATCAATATGATCAATGAGCATGGATTGATCGACATCAAGGACAGTTTAGATTATAAATTTGAGATTTATTTAAAAGATTTCGCTGGAAATCTTACACATATTAAAATCCCCATCAAAGGCGTAAAAGCAACTGCTGAAGAGATTGTTCCAAAACCGGATGAAACCACGGACTTTTTTGCTCAAGCCAATAAGCCCAATGTCTTTGAATTGGAACATCACGACATTTATATCCCCAAAGATGCTTTGTACGAAAACACTTATTTAAAACTTGACGAAACCGCCGGATCTGTCGATGTGCATAAATTTACAACGCCCTTACATAAGAATATTACTATCGGATTTAAGGCGGATAAATACACCAAAGAAGATTTTGACAAACTTTATGTAGCACGGAGATATCCTTGGGGCACAAAATATTATTCTCCAACTTATAAAGAAGAAAACCGCATCACCACGCGAACAAGAACTTTCGGAACTTATGGATTGGAGATGGACACCATTGCGCCTACCATAACCCCGGTTAATTTCCGAGATAAGAAATGGGTTTCAGATTTAAAATACTTAAAGCTCAAGATAAAAGATGAAGAATCCGGAATCGCTGATTATTACGGCACGATCAATGGAAAATTCATCGTTTTAGAATACGATTATAAATCCGATATTATTCGCTATGATTTCAGAGATAAAGTCTCGGATCAAACAGAAAACAATCTGAAAGTAATTGTAGTAGATAATGTGGGAAATAGCGCTACATTTGAAGCGACATTTTTTAGAAAAGAATAAGCATAAAAAAACTTATATTGAAACCTTACTCCTTTTTAACGGCAATCCTATTGTTAACCGGAATTTCTCTTTATGGACAAACCGCTACTTTACAAGGAATTGTTTTTGATGAAAACCAAAATCCCATTCCTGAAGTTGAAGTTTATTATATGGATGAAGGAACCGTTACCAATGAGAATGGTTTTTATGATTTAAAAATCCCGGCCGATCAACAGGTTCAAGTGAATTTCTCTTACATCGGTTTGAGTCCGATGCAGATTAATGTGCGCTTAAAGGGAGGGGAAACCAGAGAATTCAATCCGGTGCTCAAAGATAATCTGGAACAAATCAGCACCGTAATTATCACCGGTGACAGAAGAAGTCCGGTGGAGGGAATCACCAGTATCAGTCCGAATGTGGTTCGCAAAATACCCGGGGCTAATGCGGGAGTTGAAAATCTCCTTAAAACTTTGCCGGGGGTGAGTTCTAATAACGAATTGAGTACGCAATATTCTGTCAGAGGAGGGAATTATGATGAAAACTTGGTTTATGTCAACGGAATTGAAGTTTACCGCCCTCAATTGATCCGCTCCGGTCAACAAGAGGGGTTAAGTTTTGTCAACACTGATTTGGTCAGAAACGTAGATTTTTCCGCCGGTGGATTTCAGGCAAAATATGGCGATAAATTATCTTCGGTTTTAGATATTGAATACAAACGTCCGGTAGAACTTGAAGGTTCTTTAGAATTGAGCATGCTTGGCGGAAGCGCTTCGATTGGCGGGGCTTCAAAAAATGGAAAATTCACCGGAATCGGTGGAATTCGGTATAGAGATCATTCTTTATTAGTCGATTCAAAAGACACCGAAACCGATTTTAAGCCTGTATTTGCCGATGCACAGACTTATTTGACTTATGAGTTTAGCGATAAATTTGAATTGGGGTTTTTAGGAACTGTTTCGCTCAACAAATATGATTACAAACCGATTGTCAAAGAAACTACCTTCGGAACTATCGACGATCCCACTACGCTTTTTATTTATTATGACGGAAAAGAAGTCGATCAATACGAAACCTATTCCGCCGCACTGAAAGCTTCTTATAAGGTTTCCGATAATTATACCGCACAGCTCATAGGATCTGTTTATAATTCTCAAGAAGAGGAGAATTACGATTTACAAGCAGAATACCGATTGGGAAAACCCAACACTTCTATCGGCAGTGAGGATTTGGGAAAAGTAGATTTCACCCGAGGTGTTGGCGGACAATTAGATCATGCGCGAAATGCTTTGGACGGGTTGTATGTCAATCTTCAACATCTTGGAAAACTGGAATACGGAAAACACATTATTGATTATGGCGTCAAATATGCGCACGAAGATATCAAAGATCGCGTTCGGGAATATCAGGTGATAGATTCTGCAGGATATTCTATTCGCCCACCGCTTTCAGGCATCGGCAATCATCAACCTTACGAACCATTTGAAGGAGAGATTGTTCCTTACACCTCAACACGAGCTGAAAATCATACCAAGATAAATCGATTGGAAAATTTTCTGCAGTGGAGCTATAACACGCATATTAATGACCATAAATTCTGGATAAATGCGGGAGTACGTTCCCACACGTGGAATGTCAGTGGAGAAGGAATTTCTTCAACCACACAAACCGTTTTCAGTCCCCGAGGGCAATTAGCCATTAAACCCGATTGGGAGGCAGATATGGTTTGGCGACTTTCAGGAGGGTTATACACACAACCGCCTTTCTACAGAGAGTTGAGAGACTCAACCGGAACCGTTCGCCCTGAGGTCAAAGCGCAAAAGGCAATTCATGCGGTTTTATCGAATGATTACAGTTTTGAAATGGCAGATCGCCCGTTCAAATTGGTTTCTGAAGCTTACTACAAAAAACTGACCGATGTCAATCCTTATTCTTTAGAAAATGTTCGAATTCGTTATCGCGCCCACAATGATGCCACAGCTTATGCTTATGGCGTTGATTTTCGCTTAAACGGGGAATTGGTCAAAGGCACCGAGAGTTGGGTGAGCGTGGGATATCTACGTACGGAAGAAAACATCCGAAATCGTGGATATATTTCTCGTCCCACCGATCAACGTTTAAAATTTGCCGTGATGTTTCAGGATTATGTTCCTAATATTCCAAGATTACGACTTTATATCAATGGCGTTTATAATACCGGATTGCCCGGTGGATCCCCGGATTACGCAGATCCTTATAACTACCAAACCCGACTTTCGGATTATCAGCGATTTGATATTGGGTTTTCTTATGTGTTTGTCGATGAGGAAAATCCCGTAGCGTCCAACAACTGGGCTGTCGTTTTTAGAGAATTGGTTATTGGAGCTGAAGTATTCAATATGTTCGATCGTCAAAACTCCATCACCAATACTTTTGTAAGGGATGTGGAGTCCAACAGTATTTATTCTGTACCGAATTATTTAACCACTCGCGTATTTAATCTGCGACTGGGGATGAAGTTTTAGCTTTGAGTTCTTCCAAAAATGAAGCTACTTCATTTACGGTATAGTCAATATCTTCTTTGGTATTAAACCCGGAAAGCGAAAATCTAATCGATGGATATTTTAAATATTCAGGAGATGAAATTGCATTGAGCACGTGAGAACCTTGATCACTTCCACTCTGACAAGCACTTCCTTTTGAACAGGCAATTCCTTTTAAATCCAATTGAAAAAGTAACAGCAGGGTTTTATCTGCGGGAATAGGTAAATTAACGCTTAAAACAGTATAAGTACTTTTTTCCATGTCCTCACAACCGCCATTGAATTTCACATTCGGTATATTTGCTTTCAATTCATCGATAAAATAAGATTTCAAATCTTCGACATAAGCTTTTTCTTCTTTTAGCTTTTCATAAGCTAACTGTAAAGCTTTTTCCATACCTACAATATTATGCACACTTTCAGTGCCGGCTCTCATTCCGCGTTCTTGAGATCCTCCAAAAATAAGTGGCCGCATGCCGCTGTTTTCTTGAATATAAGCAAAACCAATTCCTTTTGGTCCGTGAAATTTATGGGCACTTGCCGCAGCAAAATCTACTGGAATTTCGCTAAAATCAATGTCATAATGACCGATCGATTGCACGGTATCGCTATGAAATAGTGTATCATATTTTTCGCACAGATTCCCTGCTTTCTTAATATCCAACATGTTTCCTACCTCATTGTTTACGTGCATCAAACTCACCAAGGTTTTTTCTTTTGAAGACTGAAGCAGTTTTTCTAAATGGTTATAATCAACAAATCCTTCTTCATCTAAGTTGACATAACTCACTTGAACGCCATAATTTTCGGCTAACTCCTCCAAGGTATGTAAAACCGCATGGTGTTCAATTTTTGAAGAAATAATATGTTTTACTCCTAAATCCCTAACCGCACTGTTTAAAACCAAGTTATCTGCCTCTGTTCCCCCGGAAGTGAAAATAATCTCAGCAGGTTTTGCATTCAAGATGTTTGCGATATTCTTGCGCGCAGTTTCTATCAGTGATTTTGAGGTGCGCCCATATCCGTGGGTAGAGGAAGGATTGCCAAAACTATCTTGCATTACTTTTACCATGTCAGCAATAACTTCTTCTCTCATCTGCGTAGTTGCGGCGCTATCCAAATATACTTTCTTCATTGGGGGTGTTTTTTCTAATTATCTCATTAGTATTAAACTTCAAAATAATTCAATTCTTTGCAAAAGTAAGCAATTTTAAAAATATTTATACCTTTGGACTTCCTCAAATTGAGAATTACTTTATTTTTGTCGAAATTGAATAACATGAAAAATCTTTTTCTGTTTTTATTAATTGCCTTCTTCATCAGCTGCGATGATGGAGACAAGATTGTGACAGATTTCGACTTTGATGAAGATAGCGATTTGAAAATGTGTAAAGTACGATCAAACAATGTTTTATATGTTGTTAATACCAATCCAGATGAAGCTATTGCTCTTAATTTCTCAAACGACAATTTTGACGGAACTTTTATAGAAGATGATATTTCACAAACCTTATTAATAGAAATTGGCGGAAATAACCAATTAGTTTACCGAACATTTAATGAATCTTTGGATGGCGGCACCGGATATTTCTGTAGCGGTATTCCTCCAACCTCACCAAAAGTTTTACAAGAATACTACAGTAAAGATGGCGGTTATGTCGAATTGGTTACTTATTTAATTGATCAGGAAGTTGATGAAGCTGAAAATACGGTGACTCGAGTTTTTGAAACCTACGCCACAGCTCATGATATTACCTTAAAAAATATTGCAAAGGAAGAAGAAATTGTAGAAGAGACTTTAAATATGGGTTTTATGACAAAAACAGAAACCTATGACTTAGAGGACTTACAGTGATGTTTATTTCTTTTTGTTTTGATAGATATAAACCTCAGTTGCCCCTCTCCCGTATTCTTTAAAATCAGCATCGTAGAATTCGATTTGGTCATAGCGTCTAAAAAGGGTTTCCAATTCTTGACGCAAAACACCTTTCCCTACCCCGTGGATAAAAACCACTCTGCGAATTTTTTTCCGAATCGCAAACTCCAATTGACCCTGTGCATTGTCCAATTGTAAATTAAGTATTTGAAAATCACTCATGTTTTTGGTAGAAGAAGTGAGTTCTTCGATATGCAAATCAACCTCCAACGGTTTTTCTTTAGCTCGCTTTTTACCGGAAGGAATCTTCTTACTTTTTAGCTCTTTTTGTTCTTCTTTAATCGCCTTCTCCAATTCCTTTCTATCCAATGAAAATCCTTCATTTTTGACTACTTCATCGATAAAAAAAGAAAGAGGAAATCCATCTTCGGTTTCTATAGTTATCCGATTATCCTCGACTTCAACTACAATTCCTGAGATAGTATCATCTATTACTTCTACCCAATCACCCTTCTTGATCTTCATCTATTTCATTGTTTTGTTCCGGTTTTACTCTGGAAGCTCTATATATTCCTGCCATCAATAATATCAATCCCACTATTTTAAACCAAATAGTTTGACGACCATCAGCAGCCGGTTCAATACCCGAAGAAAAAATCAATAGGATTGCTCCCACAACTATTAAGACAACCGTCAAATACTTAAATTTCATACCTGCTTTTATCAAAGGGCTAATTTATCATTTTTGATACGTCTAAGCCAAAAAGTTTCTTTTAAATCACATTTATTTTTCCGGTCTGTTCTAATTCTATAAAAAATTATTATACTTTTGTTAATCTGACAAAAAGGGAACTCAACTGATATTGTTGAATAAAATATAACTTGTGGAAACTTATTTGCTACCTTGTTTATTTCAAAAATTCACCGGAATACCTTGTCCCGGATGTGGCGGACAGCGATCTGTTGTTCATCTATTGCATGGGGAATTTGGCGAAGCTTTTTTTATGTATCCCGCTATCTATCCGTTGATTATTGT
>DATGSA010000146.1:0-8227 GCA_035303085.1 Flavobacteriaceae bacterium | reverse complement strand
TTTTTAATAAATCGGGAGATGCTGGTTGTTTTCAATGTACCATAATCAAGGATCATTCCTGCTTCTTTGGACTGGTGAAATTCCCATAACTTTTCTTGAAGTTCTTCATAGGAAAAATTCTTTTCTATAAGTTCCTCAAACCGCAATTTTTTCTTTTCGTGTTCTTGGGGTGAAAAAGTCATTGCAGAAGACCAGATATGGGGTTGAGTGGGGTCTTTTTTGTTTAAGTGCAGCTCTTCTCCATCCCAGATAACTTCTAAAATTTCTATCTTATCGTTCCAAGAAAATATCACTCCATAAAAAGCTTCAATTTCCTCAAAGTTATAATGATCGATAGTTTGCTTTAAATTATTGGCAGCCAATAATTCTTTCACCACCAACCCTCTACTTTTCGGATAAGTTATTTTTCTTTCGTGTCTTTTAAAAGCACCGTTCATCAAAGCCATCGCTCTTTTTTTTATACTTATTCCGAACCAGGTTCCTCCGGCTTGTATATCTTTGGGATAAAAGAGTTGGGTATCCAACTCCTTATATACTTGCGGAAATGCTGCGGGTCTATTTACTGCTTCGTCTCTATTATCGACCAACATAAACCTCCGGTTATTTTCGAGATTTGGAATATAGGTTAGGGTACACATTTTTAATTTATTATTTTGATTTAATCGACTGCAATAAACTTAACAAAAATTAATAAAAGCTTATCGCCTTTCATTGCTAAAATAGTTATAAAAATCAGTATCTTCGAGAAAATTTTTGAAATAACTACAACCCTTTAAATTTTAATACTATGGCAAAAGGATTTTTTCAAGTTCCAATGGCAGTAAATGAGCCGGTAAAGAGCTATGCTCCCGGCACTCCCGAACGTGAAGAGGTTTTAGAACAGTACCAATCTTACTATGACACCAAGTTTGATATTCCACTTTATATTGGCAATGAGGAAATCAGAACAGGAGATACACAAAGAATAGTGGTTCCCCACGATCACAAACACGATATTGGCGTTTTTCATCTTGGAGATGAAAGTCACGCAGAAAAAGCGATAGATACGGCACTTGAAGCACGAGAGAAATGGGCAAAATTACCTTGGGAACAAAGAGCTTCCGTTTTCTTGAAAGCGGCTGAATTGATTGCCGGACCTTACCGCAAAAAGATGAATGCTGCCACTATGATTGGGCAGTCAAAAAATATTTTTCAAGCAGAAATTGATTCGGCTTGTGAGCTTATCGATTTCCTTCGTTTCAATGTCGAATTTATGGAAGAGATCTATAACGAGCAACCTGAGTCTGACGAATCTGCTTGGAATCGCACAGAATACAGGGCTTTAGAAGGTTTTGTTTATGCTATTACGCCTTTTAATTTCACCGCTATTGCGGGAAACTTACCTACTTCTGCTGCTTTGATGGGGAATGTGGTAATTTGGAAACCCAGCAAAAGCCAAATGCTTTCTGCTTATGTATTGATGGAAGTATTTAAAGAAGCCGGAGTTCCCGATGGTGTGATCAATATGATTTCAGGAGATCCAGAAAAGATAACCAATGTTATTTTGAACAATCCAAATTTTGCCGGAATTCACTATACCGGAAGTACTGAAGTTTTCAAAGGTATCTGGGGTAAAATCGGCAACAATATTGACCGATACAAAAGTTATCCACGTATTGTAGGAGAAACAGGAGGAAAAGATTTTATCGTTGCTCATCCTTCGGCTAATCCCAAACAAGTAGCAACATCAATGTCTCGCGGAGCTTTCGAATATCAAGGACAAAAATGTAGTGCTGCTTCGAGATGTTATATCCCGAAAAGCTTATGGCCAGAAGTAAAAGAACTCGTTGTTAAAGATGTAAAATCCTTCAAAATCGGTGCTACAAACGATATGAGTAATTTTATCAATGCGGTTATCCATGAGCGTTCTTTTGACAAATTAGCCGGATATATCGATCAGGCGAAAAAAGATGATAATGCAGAAATTATTGTCGGTGGAAATTATGATAAATCGGAAGGATGGTTTGTTGAGCCTACAATAATTCTGACATCAGATCCAAAATATCCTACGATGGAAACCGAGCTTTTTGGTCCGGTTCTAACAGTTTATTTGTATGAAGATGAAAAATGGGAAGAAACTTTACATTTGGTTGATAACACCAGTATTTACGGATTGACCGGTGCAGTTTTCTCGGGATGTCGTTATGCGGCAACTCAAGCAACAGAAATACTTGAAAATGCAGCAGGGAACTTCTACATCAATGATAAACCTACCGGAGCTGTAGTGGGTAAACAACCTTTCGGTGGAGCGAGAGGAAGTGGTACCAATGATAAAGCCGGTTCAAAAGCAAACCTTATGCGTTGGATTTCTATGCGAACTATTAAGGAAACTTTTGTTCCCGCAGAAGATTACCGTTACCCTTTCTTGGGAGAAGAGTAATTTTGAGATAATGGTTTCTAATAAAAGCTCTACATCCTCAATTGTAGGGCTTTTATTTTTTTAAGTGCAGATACCTAAAAAATTTTATGACGCAGTTCGATTATCAACTTCCTCAATCAAACCAAACATCTATCTTATTTTTATGGTTTTATCGGATTAAATTTCAAATCCGGCCATAATTAAGTGAAAGATTTTTTAAAGAATAAATGAATTCTATTATTTCTAATGGCCTTGACTTGGGGAAGTTCTTTTGTTTTGATTTAAAAGTATTTAAAGACCTTTAGCCCCACACAAATCGGATTATTTAGCGTGCATTTTCAGGTAATGACAACCTCAAGATTTGGATCTTACCTACTGACATTTTAAAACACCCTAAAAATCAATCACATCTCAGAAATTCCATCAACCAATCCTCTTCAAATTAGAACCGTGAAAAAATTATGTGAGTTATCAATCTTTATAGAAACCAAACAAATTTTCATATCGCCTCAATTCATAAGCAATTCCAATCTGGGCAAACCCGACTGTCAGTAAAGCAATGGTTGTAGATAGAGTTAAGGTGAGCTTTGTATAAGGCGGATTCCAGATCATCATCAGCGAAAAAAACACTCCAATTATAGAGAGCGTCAGAACAATTCCCCAATTGCGCACTTTATAATGTGCTAAATAAACCGAAAACCCAACTCCTATGAAAGATCTAAACATCAATATAAATCCGACATATATTCGCAATATAGATTCATCAAACTCCGGAATAATCAATAAAACAAAGACGATAAACAAATCGATGAGTCCCGTCATCAAAACCCATCCCCAATGTTCGAGTCGCTTTCGGTTGCTCAGGGCATAAAAAACACCTAAGAACCCAACAATTCCAAATCCAATCACAAAAACCTCAGTCAGTTCCAAGTAAATTTTTCCGGAACTAAAAAACACCCAACCGCCGATTATCAGGTAAATTATCCCGACTAATACTGACAACCACCACTGTCGAACTGAATGTTTATATTGAGCTGGCATTGATTATAATTTTTCATTATATCCGACTTAAAGTTACATTATTTTTAGAAATAAGAACTAAAAAGTAGTTTGTTTTTAAACTTGATGCCTTAAACCTTCAAAGCGTGAGTCTACAATAAACCGGTAGAAACTCGGGTTATTTAAGTTTTTCGTTAACCCCGCACTACTCTCCTTAGTCTGTCTTAATTCGTTAATGTATAATCTCTACATAATCCTTGTTTGTGTACTCCCTAAAGTAAAAGTAATCCTCGATTAAATCATACAATCCTCAAGGAACTATATCCCTGACCATCCTTTTTCAACTGCACTTGGGTTCCTATTCGCTCTTTAAGCGAATCGACGTGACTGATAATCCCGATTAATTTGGAAGAAGAAGCTTGCAATCTTTCCAACACATCCAAGGTTTGATCTAAGGTATTTCCATCAAGTGTTCCGAATCCTTCATCGATAAATAAGCTATTGATAATGATATTTTTAGAAGCCAAATCCGACAGTCCCAAAGCCAATGCTAAACTGACCAAAAAAGATTCTCCTCCCGAAAGCGTTTGCACCGCCCGTTCTTGTCCTCCCATATCCATATCCGCAATAACCAAGGTATCTTTGTTCGAATCTGAAATGGGTTGCAACACCAATCGATATCGCTCACTGATCTGTTTTAAACGCTTATTTGCTAAAATCAACAATTGTCGTAAAGTCAAGTCCTGCGCAAACTGATTGAATTTATGTCCGTTAGCATCACCAATTAAATCCCGCAATAACTTCCAGCGCAACATCTTGGCTTGTGCCTTTTCTATTTTTTCACCAAGCGTTTTAATACGTTTAATCAGCTCTTCATCATTTTTCAACAATCGATTATACTCCTGTTCTTCAGCACGAAAAACCTCCATATTTTTCTTCAGATTTCCCAAAATCAACTTCAACTCCTCAGCGGTTTTACCAGTATTCAATTTTTCTATCAACTGATTTTTTCGTTCTTGATAGGTTTTAATTTCAGTTTGAAGCACTTTTATTTCCTCTTTAAAGGCAGCCGATTGATTTTTTAATTGCTCATACCTATCCGAAGCAAGTAAAGCTGCCTGAGCACGTTTGATATCTTTGAACCCTACACTTTGCAGTTGAGGCAGTAAAACAGCTTCTATCTCGGTGAAATTCTCCTTTTCTTTTCTGTTTTTCTCCACCGTTTCCTTTATTCTTTCTTTTACTCCCGTCAATTTCTGCAGCGCTGTTTGCCAAGTATTTTCAAAATCCCTTACGTCTTTTTCCAAGTTTTTTCCGCTATAAAAACTTTTAATCCGACCGTTTATTTCCTTTCCCTGCTCGGCAATGTTTTGTAGTTTTTCATACAGCGGAATAGCTTTTTGTATCGCTCGATTTTCCCGATTAAACTCCTTCAAATGATTGAGATTTTTGATATGCGTGCGAATAGTTTTTAAATCAACTTCCCAATCTTTCTCCTCAAAATCTATTTTCTCCGGATGAGCAAGGTTAAAAGCCTCTTCTATTTTTTGCCACTCAGCACGCTGTTTTTCTAACTCGCTTTCCAAAGTTGTCCTTTGTTTATTCAACTCTTCTTGCTGCACCGATTTTCGCGAAAACAAATTAGATAACTTCCGTTCTTCCTCTTCTCTTTTTTTAATCTGAGTTGATAGATCATTTTCTCCTACGACCTGATGTTCCGTATACGGATGATCTTCTGAACCGCACAGCGGACAAGGTTTTCCCGATTCCAATTCACTTCTATAACTCTCCAGTTCAGCCTTCATCAGGTTTAATTTTTGCTCTAACCGCAAACTCTTCAATTTTTCTGAAGTTAATGCTTGTTGAGATTTAAGCTGATTTAATTCTTCCGGAAGGGGATTTAACTGCTTTTTTATCTTTTCTAATTGCTCGGATTTCCGGTTGATTTCCTTGCCGATTCGCAAAAGATTAGCTTGATCATTTTGCCCCTTTTTCAAAAGATCCGACTGTTTTTCCCTTTGTTCAATTTCTTGAGCGATATCCTCAGGAAATGAATTGTTAAAAAACCCTTTTAAATCATCTCCTTTATTTTTATGCCGACTTAATACTCCCTGCCATAAAGATTCATTTTCCAATAGATTTTTTATGGAAACCTCCAGCTCCATCCCGCTGAGTGCTCCTGTAAATAAAGCTCTTTGTTCTTTATAAGAATGGCTCAATTGATTCTTCTGTTCGATCAATCCGCCCACTATTTTTCTAAATGTATTCAGTTCCTCTAAAGTGTCATTTTTATCGATTTTTTTTCCGATAAACTGCTGAATATCGGCAAAGTAAATTTCGTTTTGTTTTTGTTGTTTTTCTTTCTGTTCATTCAGTCGCTCTGCTTCTTTTGTCAAGCTTACAACTTCCTTCTGCTTATACTTCCAACGATGGAGATTATCGGAAAACTTCTGAACGTTTTCATGGTTTTTAATCGTTTCGCCATAACACGTCTCAAACTCGTTTTCTTCTTTTTGCTTGTCTGCTAGAGATTTCGTCTTCTGCGATAACGTATTGGCTAACTTTTGGATTTCAATTTGTAAATCCAATTGTTTTTCAACTTGCTTATGCTCTTTTTCAACTTTTAATTTTTCCTCAAGTAAAGCTTTTAACCGGGTTTGGATTGCTTTCTTTTTATCGTTTTCCAACAGCTTTTCTTTCTCACTGTTTAGAATACCGATTTGTTGCTCAATATATTTATTCTTATCTCTAAACTTTTCAAACGCCAATCTGCCCAACTGCTTATAAATTCCCGTACCGGTAATCTTCTCCAAGATTTCACTCCGCTCTTTTCGATCTGCTTTTAGAAATTCGGCAAACTGTCCTTGAGCCAACATCACAGACTTTGCAAATTGCGAATAATTCAATCCTATCAATTCTTCGTTTTTACGGGGGATTTGTGATTTGGTTAAATCTAAATTTTCCGGAAGATCAACCCGCGCTAAATCCATTTCGTAGTCGTTCAGATTTCCATTGCGATTAACTTCGATACTCCAAACTGAAGAATATACGCCATGTTTACATTCATAATCTACTTGCGCAAAAGCTCCCTTTTGTCCACGTGTAAGAATGGCTCCATCTTCATCTACAATTCTTTTTGAAATTTTCCCCAATCGCGGAACTTCCCCAAACAATGCCAAAGTCAACACATCCAAGACGGTAGTTTTTCCACTTCCCGTCGGACCGGTGATAGCAAACAGCGGGTTTTGGGTGAAGTGTGAATCGGTGAAATCTATTTCGTGCTCGCCTTTAAGCGAATTGATGTTTTTAAATTTTAAGCGAAGAATTTTCATAGCAATTTATTCTAATTTTCTTGTTGTTGAACTTCGGCTAATATTTCCAGAAAAGCAGAGTTAATTTCATCCTTCTCCTCCTGTGTAAAATCCTCTAAACTCAAGCGTTCTTCAAATACATTTTGAGGTTTGAGCTCCTCCAGACGCGTGTGCTCCTCAAAAAGTTCAGATGACCGACGCAGAGCTTTATCAAATTCAGCTCGATGTTTTACGATTTGATAACCTGCCCTGTCGAAATTAGAAAGCAAATTTTCCAAATCGTGAATATGCTTTATCTGATATTCTTTTTCGTGAAGTTCAACTTCAATCAAATCTTCTAGGCCTTTATTTTCGGGAAGTGATTTCAGCTTGTTGGCAATCTCCTCCAAGTTACCGGTAACCTTTATCAACCTTCTAAAGTTAGGTACCGCAATCGACTTGGGTTCCCAGCTTTTTTCGGTGTCGATTAGCAACACTCTTTTTTCATCCGTCCTTTCGCTAAAAGACAATGGTAGTGGAGAACCACTATAAAAAATCGGTTGTGAGGCAGTAATTCTTTGTGGTTTGTGAATATGACCTAAAGCGACATATTTAAAATAATCTCCAAACGCGGTCGATTCTACCGCGGCTTGATTTCCGATTTGAATATCTCTTTCACTTTCGGAAGTAGAAACGCCTGCCGCAAATAAATGTCCCATCGCCAAAGCCGGGATATTGGGATATTGAGCTTTACAAGCCGATTCCACATCCTTATAAACCTCAGCAATTCCCGTTCTCAGCGCATCCACTCGCTCTCGATACGTTCTAACCACCGCTCCTGATTTTCTCAAATCGGGATTCCGCAAAAAGGGAATCGCCGCTACTACAGCCGCTATTTCTCCTTGTCTGTTTATTAAAGGAATCAAAACCTCTTCCGGGTTTTCAGACATTCCACCGATAACCTCCAAATTAAACGCTTTCATCAATTCTTTCGGCGCATTTAAAACCGCCGGAGAATCGTGGTTTCCACCGGTTAAAATAATATGATTGACATGCTCCCTTAGCTGAACCAACTTTTTATAATATTGATTTCGCGCTGCCGAAGATGGATTGGCCAAGTCAAAAACATCTCCCGAAACGAGCAAAACCTCCACTCCTTCTTCTTTTATACACCGGCAAAGCCAGTCGATAAAAAGATTAAAATCTTCGGTGAGTTCATAATTATGCAACTTTTTCCCGATGTGCCAATCGGCAGTGTGTAATATCTTCATGAAATAATTTTTGAGCGGAAAACGAAAATAAGAATTTTAATTGTAATGGAACGCGGATGACACGGATTAGATGGATTTACGCGGATTTGTTTTGGCTCGCGGAATTTAGGAGTGAGCGAGGGGGCGATTTGGCGAGGGCGCGAACTGCGAGGGGGCGAGGGCGCGCGTTGCGAGCGGGCGACTTGGCGAAAGGGCGAGAGCGCGATTTGCGCAAAGCGCAACCCGCAACTGTTCCCCGATTTGTTTAGTCGGTTAGTCGTTTAGTTGTT
>DATGSA010000145.1:0-5385 GCA_035303085.1 Flavobacteriaceae bacterium | reverse complement strand
AAAGCAGATGTGATTCACAACCAACAAAACTTGGGAATTGAAGCGTATTACAAACCTGCCGCCGCCTTAAAAGTTTTAAGAGACGTGGTGTTAGGACCGGAAAGGTTTGATTATGCACTTCGCACTTATATCGATCGTTGGGCATATAAACATCCGCAACCGTGGGACTTTTTCAATACGATGAGCAATGTTTCGGGAGAAGATTTGGGCTGGTTTTTTAAAGGTTGGTTTATGGAAAATTGGGCTATCGATCAATCGGTTGAAAGTATTGATTATGTCGGAGATAACTATCAAAACGGAGCGACAATCACCTTATTAAATCGTGGGGAAATGCCGATGCCGGTAGAATTGCAAGTCAACTATACCGATGGAACTTCTGAAATCATCAATTTGCCCGTAGAAATCTGGATGACCGGAGCTGAATACACTTATCATTTAGAAGATGCTGACAAAGAAATCGCTTCTGCAGTAATTGATCCTAAAGGTTTGGTTCCCGATGCGAATCCGAATAATAATATGTTGAAGAAATTAGCTGCTGCACCAGATGACTTAGCTCCTGAGCAAGTAATCGATAATTATCTCGATGTTATTGGTGGTAAAGACAAAGTGGAAGGAATAAACGATTTGACCATAGAGATGGAAGCCATCATTCAAGGAACGCCTTTTTCTGTCATTGACAAAATAAAATCTCCTGATTATTACAATCGTGAAATGGAAGTGTTCGGGCAAAACATGCTTTCTATCATCGTCAATGGAGACAACGTTTATTTAAGTAGCCAAGGACGGGAGCAAGAATTGGGACAAGAAGAAAAAGACTACCTAAAAACACTTAGTCAAAGAGCACTGTTAGATTTCACTGCTTTAGAAAAAGAATACCAAACTAATTTACTCGGTATAGATGAGATCGACAATAAACAAGTTTATGTTTTGGAAATCATCACCCCGGATGGTTTGACTTATAAAACTTATTATGATGCTAAAACAGGTCTCAAAGTAAAAGAGATAGATTCAGAAGGATTTGAAAAAGAGTTTTCGGATTATGAAGAGGTCGACGGCATCAAATTCCCACATACTATTCACGAAATTTTATTCGGCTTCGGTCAAGAAGTGAAAATGGAAGTAAAAGATATTAAGGTGAATTCGGGCTTGAGCGATGAGGATTTTGAAGTGAAGTGATTTTTTAAATTTTTATTTTTTGATGTTAAACAAAGACCTTCAGATTATTTGGAGGTCTTTTTTTGTGAAAAAATGAAGCTGTGAACAGGTGAAATATTAAAATGTAAAAACAAAAGGCGCACCAGAGAACTTTGGAGCAGATTACGATTCTATATCTTCTAATTTGGAAGGGGAGATTCAAATTCTAAGAAGAAACCTTTCTTTGTCAAGGAAAAGAGCCTTTGCTTTTCAATCCAATATATCTGAAAAGTAAAAAACCTTGCTTAAAAAAATAGATAAACCACATTAAAAAGGTTCACATTTGATTTACAGCCTTTAACCCCAGAACGAAGCTCTCATCCTTAAAAAAGGAGGGGAAAAATAGAAAACTACAGGTTAAGCTATTTTGGAGCAGTTGTAACTTTTTAAATTGATTTTTAAAGTAAAACAGTTTTGTTTTGATACAAAGGTCAACTATTCGTTGATGGAGAAAACCAAAAAACCTTTTTAAGAATTAACAGCTCATCAGTCCATTTCCAAATTAAATTTTCACCCAATTCTCTTCCATTTTGAGCTTATAAAATTGTAAGTTTAACACTTCTTAACCAAAGGTGTTTTACAATGAGGTTTTTTGTGGGTTTATGTTTAGCTGTGTTTTTTATTTCTCCAAGTTTACAGGCGCAATATGCCGATGAATATAACGGTGGATTCAAATTTGAATTTGATGAAGATGGCGATAAGTATCTTCGCATGATGGCCTATGGTCATTTCTGGTGGCAAGATAATGAAGGACACAACAGCAATGACGGTTTTGCCATCAGACGAATGGGAGTACTGATGTATGCTGAAATAAATCAACGTTTTAAGCTGGTTTCTCATTTTGGGTTGAGCACTTTAAATGCCAATAATATTTATCCCACCGAAGATGGTGGTGGTCCCAATATTCAGCTGGTCGATTTATATGGTGAATTTACCGCCGTTCCGGAGAAACTCTATATTGGAATCGGAAAACATTATGTCAATGGAATCTCCAGGCTGAACAGTTTGAGCACGTTGAACATACTCACAGTTGATGTCAACCGATCTTCATGGAGTACGGTGGGATTGTCCGATCAAGGGGTGCGACATTTGGGAGTTTTTGCCAGAGGATCTTTCGGTAAGTTCCAGTATAGATTGGCCATAAATGCTCCGCAAGTCAATACGGTTGATGGCGATAAAGACACGACTATACTTCCCGGAGAAGAAAAATATTTAGGCAGCGCATTACTGGAAAAAGGAAAATATGCCTATGCCGGTTATTTTGACTATCAGTTTTTGGATAAAGAATCCGATTTTCTTCCTTTTCGAGTAGGCACTTATTTAGGAACCAAAGAGGTTTTTAATATCGGGGCGGGATTTTTTTACCATCCGGAAGGAATAGCTCATCAAACCGAAAATACGCTTACAGCCAAAGATGTTTGGCATGTAGCGGGAGATGTTTTTTATGATTCGCCGCTGGGAGAAAATGGTGGGGCTTTAACCACTTATGCCTCCTATCAGTATTCTAAGATGGGAGAGAATTATTTAAATGGAAGAATTAATGGAAATGGTTCCCAATTTTATGTGCAAGGTGGATATTTAATTCCCAAAAGTACCGATACACATATTTTCAGAAACCGATTTCAACCCTACTTAGCCTATTCTTATAGAGATTTTAAAGGACTGAATAAAGCTGCTGAGGAATTTCAAGCCGGTATAAATTGGTATGTAGATGGGCAAAACGCGAAAATCACTGCTCAATATCAAAATTCGCCGGATTTACCCAAAGGAAAACAGCATCAAGTTATTGTTCAAGTAATGATTTTATTGTGAAAATCTAAGTTAAGTGCTTTCTTCAGCTAATTGCGCCAGGGATTTACGCGCCAAAATTTCGAGGGCACTATCTCTTACTTCCAACATCAACCGATGTACGCCACACGCTTCTTCATCCGGGCAATCTTCACAGCTTTCGTAAAAATTTAAACTCACGCAAGGAATCATAGCAATTGGGCCGCCTAACAACCGCAATACTTCCGTCATGTATATATCCTCTGCATCTTTCAGGAGATAATACCCCCCGTTTTTCCCTTTTCTTGCTCCTAACACTTGTCCTTTTCTCAAAGTAAGAAGAATTGCTTCTAAAAATTTTCTGGGAATATTTTCCTCTTCAGCGATTTTAGAAATTGGAATAGGAGTTTCTTCCCTATTTTCGTAGAGGTAGATTAAAGCTTTAATTCCATATTTTGTTTTGTTGGACAGCATGTTGGTATTTCTTAAATTTTGCGGATTTTATTTAGTGATTTTGACTTGAGTATACAGCCAAGCACAAACAAACTTTCATAGCTTTTTACAATAATACAATTTTTTTGTTTCAGCACAGTTTTTAGTTGAATAGTTGAGCTATGAAGGAAGTAAGGTTAACGAAATTGAAAAAATCAACCTAAAAGAAAGTTTTTACCATTTTGATCGCACCACAAAATTTTATCTTTATTTTAAAAGTATTTTAATCGATTGCGTTAGGGATTGAACGGCGTGTTTGAGCTCTTTTGTGATTTTTTACTGTTGCTTTGATTCATGTTGAAAACATCCTTACCTCAGAAAATAAATTATTTTTAGAACAAGCACAAAAAGCGAGTAGTGAAAGCCCGCCCCGCTTTTCGCGGGGAACGCCCAAAAAACCAATTCACTTCAAAAACAAAAACCCTCAAAATCAGCACAATAGCCAGATTTCAAGGGTAATAATAAGTTAATTTAACCTTTTTTAGAAATTGTGTTTTTACTACTTGGTTTTCACTTTAGCGGCACATTCCAATTCGGATTTTACGCCAAAGGATTTTAAGATACTATTGAGCAAGCACCATTGGGTGATTGCGAATTGAAAGAGGTTGGCGCCTACAAAAACCGCCAGCCAAATCCAGTTGATATTTACAAAATAAGCCAGGAAGGCAGATATTAAAATCATTGCTCCTGCAAATAATCTGATATAACGTTCACGTGTCATAAATTTATTTTTTAATAGAGTTAAACTTTTCCATATCGGTAATTCCAATATGAATTTTTGTGCGTAAATCACAAGTGGTATTCTCGTCTTGGACAGCGTCAAAAACTTTATCGGCAATTTCGGCTGAGACCATCGCAAAAAACAACAAAGAATCGACCTTGTTGTTGGGATTCGCAAACCAGCTCCTATTAGGCCCCTCTTTAGAGACATCTCTAAATCCGGAAACCGAATTATAGGAAAATGCATATACGCCATTCCCGGCCAGCATCTTTTTAATTCGCTCTTCAAATGTTTTTACCGCCGTAATTATTATTAGTTTCATATTCAATATATTTAATTCATAATTTTCTTTCTTTTATTCTTCCAGATGCTTCCATCTTTTACGTTCGACCAGATAATATATGGTTGGTACAACAAACAATGTCAACAACGTAGAAACAATAGCTCCACCGATCAACGAGATCGCTAATCCTTGGAAAATCGGATCAAATAAGATGACTATTGCACCAATCACGACGGTACCTGCTGTTAATAAAATTGGAACCGTTCGTACAGACACCGCATCGATAATGGCTTGCCTAATAGGGGTACCTTCATTTAAGCGGATTTCTATAAAGTCGATAATCAACACCGAGTTTCGAACCATAATTCCCACCAAGGCAATCATTCCGATAAAGGAAGTCGCGGTAAAGAATGCGCCTAATAGCCAGTGTCCTAAGATTATTCCGATCAAAGAAAGTGGAATAGCCGCCATCATCACAATGGGGGTTACAAAGTTTTGGAACCAACCGACAATCAGCATATAAATCACAATGATTACGACCAGAAAAGCGATTCCTAAATCTCTAAACACCTCTAAAGTAATTTGCCATTCCCCGTCCCATTTTACGGTGAAATTGCTTTCATCTTCCGGTTGTCCCATATAGAGATCTCCTATGGAATGTCCTGCAGGTAGTTCTATTTCCTTGAGTTTCTCCTCCATTCCGAGGATTGCATAAGCGGGACTTTCGAGTTCTCCGGCCATATCAGCCAACACATAAACCACACGTTGCTGATCTTTACGACTGATGGATTTCTGTAAAACTTCGTCTTTGACTTTTACAAGATCTCTCATCGGAATCATATTGCCTTGCTCAGATTTTATATTCAAATTGAGCAAATCGTCTATACTTGTTTTATCCTCGTCTGCCAAAGCCATTACAATTCCTATC
>DATGSA010000144.1:0-7723 GCA_035303085.1 Flavobacteriaceae bacterium | reverse complement strand
TTTCCTCTAATTTACGCAACTTAATTTGGTTCAATACTTTTTTAGTGTATAATGGAAAATTTGATTTCTGAATCCAACCAAAATAACCAGGTTCTTTTTCCATTATTTCTTCAACCAACTTACCGCGATGTTTTCCAAAAGTAAATATTTCTTTCCCATCTTTATTTAGTGCGATAAATCCGGCCAAATCTGCAAATTTTTTATGAGCGCTGAATTCTGCTAGCCATTTCACGTCATTTTGCAAGTCGGGATATTTCGCCAATTGACCTTTCAAAACCTCATAAGTAGCTTTGGTATCAGCTTCAGCAGAGTGCGCGTCTTCCAAATCTTTATTGCAATAAAACTTATAAGCTGCTTCTAAAGTGCGCTTCTCTTTTTTATGAAAGATAGTTTGGACATCTACTGCAGCAACACTTTTCATGTCAAAATCCACGCCGGCTCGAAGCATTTCTTCTGCCAACAAAGGGATATCAAATCGGTCGCTGTTATAACCTGCCAAATCGCATCCTTTTATTAAGCGCATGATTTTTTTGGAAAGTTCTTTAAATTTCGGCTCATCCGCCACATCCTCATCATAAATCCCATGTATAGCACTGCTTGCCGCAGGAATAGGAATTTCAGGATTAACCCGCCAAGTATGACTTTCTTTATTCCCATTGGGGAATATTTTTAAAATAGAAATTTCTACTATCCGATCAGTTGCCACATTTATCCCGGTAGTTTCGAGATCAAAAAAGCAAATGGGTTTTGTTAGGTTGAGTTGCATATTATAGTTTTTGACAAAGATAAAAAAAGAATAACAAGCAGCTTTAGTCAATCTGTAATTATAAAACCCGGAAAATATATACTACACGATATTCATCTAAATATTTATCTCAATAATTATGGCACAGCATGCCTTGTTCAAAACATCAGAATCACTTGTAAAGGTTATTTCGATAGTTATGGGTAGGAAACCCCTTGTCAGATTCTTCGAGTTTTATTGATCAAAAATTCTTCAGAGTTCAGGTTCAAACTCATGTTCAATCAGTTGCAGCGTACAAAGATTAATTTTGTTTTGACATTAGGGAATTGTTTCCAAATATTATTGTATCTTTGCACCCCTTTTTGTAGTCTTATGAAAATAAAAGGGAAAGAAAATTAAATAAAAACCACTTCTGTGGGTCTGCTACTTAAATTTTCAAGGTACTTACAGAATACAAACTTAACTCAGCAATATGGCTGAAAATAAAGAAACAAAACAAACTAAAGCTCCGGAACTGGATGTTGTTCAAATAGCCGGGATGGATACCGATTCTCAACCCGACACTAAGATACAATATAAAGATCCTGAAAAATTTTTAGAAGAATTTGATTGGCACAATTTCGAAGAAGGGATTGACAAAATTGAAGATGAAAAGCTTGACGAATTCGAAGAATTGGTTGAGGAAAATTTTGTTGACACTTTAGATAATGAAGTTGTTGAAGGCAAAGTAATTAATATTACTGATCGCGATGCAATTATTGATATTAACGCCAAAAGTGAAGGGGTTATTTCCTTAAACGAATTCCGTTATAATCCTGACCTTGCAGTTGGCGATACGGTTGACGTTTATATCGATGTTCGTGAAGATGCTTCCGGACAGTTGATATTAAGTCACCGAAAAGCACGTGTAATCAGAGCTTGGGAGCGCATCAATAAAGCTCACGAAGACGATACCATTGTAACCGGTACTATCGAGTGCAGAACTAAAGGTGGAATGATTGTAGATATCTTCGGAATTGAAGCGTTCTTACCCGGTTCACAAATCGATGTAAAATCGATTCGCGATTATGATGCTTATGTAGGTAAAACTATGGAATTTAAAGTTGTGAAAATCAACCAAGAATTCAAAAACGTGGTTGTCTCTCACAAAGCACTTATCGAAGCGGATATTGAAAAGCAGAAGAAAGAAATTATTGCGCAGCTTGAAAAAGGTCAAGTTCTTGAAGGCACCGTTAAAAACATCACTTCTTATGGGGTGTTTGTTGACTTAGGTGGTGTTGATGGATTGGTACACATTACCGATTTATCTTGGTCAAGAATCAACCATCCGAGCGAAGTTGTAGAACTAGATCAGAAACTCAATGTTGTAATTCTTGATTTCGACGAAGCTAAAACTCGCATTCAACTTGGATTAAAACAACTGAAAAAGCATCCTTGGGAAGCGCTCAGCGAAGACCTTAAGGTTGGAGACAAAGTAAAAGGTAAAGTCGTTGTCATCGCAGATTATGGTGCTTTTGTAGAAATTGAAGAAGGTGTAGAAGGACTGATTCACGTTTCTGAAATGTCTTGGAGTACGCACTTGCGTTCTGCACAGGACTTTGTTGAAGTGGGAGACGAAGTAGAAGCAGTAATTCTTACTTTGGATCGTGAGGACAGAAAAATGTCACTCGGTATGAAACAATTAACACCGGATCCTTGGGCAGATATTACAACTAAGTATCCTGTTGGTTCTAAGCATACCGGAATCGTTCGAAACTTTACAAACTTTGGTGTATTTGTTGAATTGGAAGAAGGTGTTGATGGATTGATCTATATCTCTGATCTTTCTTGGACTGAGAAAATCAAGCATCCATCTGAATTTGCCAATTTAGGAGATGAACTTGAAGTGGTAGTTTTAGAGTTGTCAGTAGATGAGCGCAAATTAAGTCTTGGTCATAAACAAACTAAGGAAAACCCTTGGGATAAATATGAGCAAGAGTTTGCTGTTGGAACTAAACACACTGGAAAAATCGAAGAGTTAGTTGGCAACAAAGGTGCGACCATCGAATTCAACGAAGACATCACTGCTTTTGTTCCAAAACGTCATTTGGAAAAAGAAGATGGAACTACTTTAGAGAAAGGAGAAGAAGCAGAATTTATCATCATTGAATTCAACAAAGAATTCAAACGTGTGGTAGCTTCTCATACTTCTGTCTTTAAAGAGGAAGAAGCGAAGATTGTAAAAGATGCTGCTAAGAAGGCTAAGCAGAAAGAAGAAGACGCTAAGTCTACTTTTGGAGATGCAAACGCCGAACTACAAGCCTTAAAAGATAAAATGAAAAAAGAAGGTAAATAAGAAACCTCTTCTTTCTTAATATCGAAAGCTGTCTCGAAAGAGGCAGCTTTTTTTTGGTTTATTTTTAAACTTTAATGATAAACAGAAGTATAAATCCTGTAATCCGTTCTCGTCCCTTTTAGGGATAGTATCAATTAATTTGTGGAAATTAAGACATCGCCTTTTAAAAGAATAATGAAAGTTGAACCCAATCTTTGGAAATCAATGGGCCATCTTTAAATAAAAACAGATAATCTTTTACATACCTTAGGAGGCATTATCACCATTATAATCAAATTAGCAATATCTTAGCAAGCTAATGACAAACGGGAAGTGGTGGTTTGCGGTTAACTCATGTTGAATGAATGTAACGCAAGAAACCCGAATAAGGGATACCGTTGCGAGACAATCAAACTTCAACCTCTTATAAAAAGATTTAAAATTCCATAGGTTCGGCAGTATTGTGTTCCGGTTTGTAAGGAATGCCAATCAATTCTCCCATGGTTGGGGCAAATTGAATTTGATAATATTGTCTGGTATCACTAACCTCCCCTTTGGCAGATTCCTCAGGATTGATCAACACAAACCAAATCTCATCTGAGCGCGATACATGACCACCGTGTCTTTTCCAATTTCCTCCGATTCCTCTACCGTGATCTGTCGTGATAAGAATCGAGGTCTTCCCGGCATAAAAAGGGTCATTATCAATATATTGTATCAAATCTTTAATAAAAACAGACACGTTATGAATAGATTTTAAATGATCTTCATATTTACCCGAATGGCCAAAACTATCTGACAAGCTGAACTGAAAGTAAGTTGCTTTAGGTTTTGTCTTTTTCATAAATTCCTTTCCAGTTGCGTATAAGAGCAATTCGGTTTGTTCACTTTCCAAAATATTTCTTCCGAAAGGCAATAAATCACCATGAATATTATTGAACGTGGAAATGATTTCTTCATAATCTACATCAAATTCATCTATATCTTTCCCTTCAAGATTTTGCCGAAAATTTTCTGTCATCCAATGCATCAGATTTATGGTTTCTTTGGGTTGTCCATATTCGATTTGCATCGGTGAAAACAACATGAACTTGGAAGATTGCACCCTGAACAACTCTCTCATCCGCTTCCACATGGCATAAACCTGCACGTCGGTAATCTCATCATAACCCGGCTGTCTATTAATATACTCAAATACCGTTTCGTGTGGATTTTCGGTAGCTGCATTACTGGCAACACCCCCAATATTTCCGGTGAAAATTTCGTGATATCCGGGATAACTTATTCGATGTGAGTTTTTTACATAAACCGGACTACCTTTATCTCTATTCCCATACAGGCTGCCTATATTTGCAAAGAAATTAGTATCGAAAAGTTTGTTTTTTCTTATCTCTTTATCATCAGACCAGAATATTTCCTTTCCTTGTTCGCTGCCATAATCGGCCAATAAAGTTGAGTCTGCTCCTCGAAAAACCTCCTGCCATCGCACGCCATCTAAAGTAATAACAACTAATTTCTTATGGTACTCATCCTTTATATTATCTAAATTTTCTTGTGGTAAATCACTATTTTGACTACAACTGAATAAGGATATCAGTAGAAAAGGAATAAATATCAGTTTTTTCATTGTATTTGAATCGTTATCAACTATTTAAAACAAATGTAGTTATTCGCTTAGAATAAAGGTTTGAGAAATTTCCCAATTTTTTCTAACTTCTAAAGGTTTAGCCATGTGGATTGCTCTTTCCGGCTGACGTTTCTCTAAATAATTTCCGGTATCCCATTTGCCATTGGCATTTTCATCATAAATCACCCTGACATAATAAGTTCCCGGTTCTACAAAAGAAAAATCAAAAACATTTCCCTCCTCTTTGGTATGTGAAATTTCCATTTTCACTTCCCCCGCTTCATTGGTCATTTGGACAATAACAGGATATTGAGCAATGTTTTCTATAGTCAACCTCACATCTGCATAATCGGTTTCTGCCTTTGTGCGTAAAGAATAATTTAAAGTATCATTTTCTTCTCCGTAAAAATCTCGAATCGCTCCCGGTAAAGCTTGAATCTTATAAGTTTGTCTTTCCACTTTTTCAAATTCTACTATTAATTTATTGAGTTCAGATTTGAGTTTCGTTTTAAAAGGCACTTCTGTCGAATCTTTATCCAAAATCTGAATGCGTTCTTTATCTATGTCTGACAAAGGGGTATTAGCAGTTATGGTAAAGTATTCAGCTAAACCCAATGTGGAAGTTGGTGAAGCTTTTATTTTTAAAGAATCTTTTTCTAACTCTTTTAATCTAACAATAAGCGTATCCCGATAATCTTCTTTTTTAATTTCAAACAATAAACTATCTGTTTCAAAATAAGGTTTAAACCAATAATCAATACTGTCTTTCTCCTCTTGTTTGTAATAAGCCGCTGCGAAATCGGACGGTGTATCAGAGATCATGTTTATTTCAACACTATCTATTCCACCTTCAAAACCGAAAAGTAAATGTTGTAAACTTTCTTGTGAAGCTTTATCTGCTTTAAATTCTCTTTCTTCCTTAAAAATATTCAGATTATAAATTTCATCAGAAGGTAACCGAACCGTGTCGCTTAAAAACCCAATTTTCTCCGACCGCGGATTAAAAAGATAATTTTGATTTTTATCCTTTAAGGCGAATATTTTGTATTCTCCTTCAGCGATGTTTTCTATCTCAAAAGCATTGGTGTTGTCATCGGTATGGGCAATATAAGCAGGCGGTTCTTTATAAATAATAGAATCGAAATAGGTTGAATCTAACTTATAAAGCATCACAGAAATATGCTCGTCAGTCATTCGCTTATAGGCATCTTTTACCGACCCAGAAACGCTCAGGGAATCAATGTAATCTCCGGTTGAAAACACGTATTTATAAAACGGAAGAGGATTGGCTTCGTTATTATCCTCTATACTTTGACCAAAATTAATAGTGTAAGTTGTATTCGGTTTTAAACTGTCTCTTATTTCAATCTCCACATATTTTAAGGCTTGAGCTTGAGGTCTTATCAACGGTCTTTCCGGCATTGGCGGAGAAATCAAAATTTGCTCAATCGGATCTTTAAGCTTGATGTATTCATCAAAATCAATCCGAATAATCTTACTGTCGAAGTGTGTTGAATAATTTGCCGGTTTGGTTTTCATCACTACCGGCGGAATAGTATCAATCGGTCCACCACCGGGCGTTCCGCGATGAGCACACGAAAAGGGTACTTGAAAAAGCACCAATAAAATTCCAATTAAGACTAAAAACCGCTTGAAAATCTTCAAGATAAATATTTTTCACAAAGAAACGATTATTTTCGGAATCCAAAGAATCCGCATACCCGGAAATCTTTCTAAACCGTAATCGCCATCGTCGCTAAGCTGATTTTTGCCGGATTCGCCTTTAATAACACTTTGGCACAGGTTTCCATTGTAGCGCCTGTGGTAATAATATCATCGACCAATAGAACATGTTTATTTCTAATTCGTTCCGGATTTTTCAACTTGAAATAAGCTCCTTTTAATTCTGTTCGTGCAAATCTATCTTTAAAAACTTGAGTGCGTGAATTGAAAGCTTTGATCAATATATCTTCGGTATATTCACTTTCGCAGAATTGTGCCAAGCTTTTCCCGAAACCGGTCACCTGATTATATCCGCGTTTGCGCTTGCGGTTTTTATGTAATGGCACGGGAATTATAAAATCGATATTTTTTGTCCACTTCAAATCGGCTAAATAACCGCCTAACCAATTTCCTAAAAACGCACTGATTCGCTCATCTCCTCGATACTTCAAACGGTGAATTAAATGTTGCGTCAATCCCTTTTTATGGAAATACAACAAAGCAGCGGCTTGAGAAACAGGAATTCGACCATAGAAATATTCTTTTACCAATTCTTCAGCGTCAGCTTGGGGAATTACAGGTAGACGATGTAAACAATGCGTACAGACCACAAACTCATTTCTGACGAGCGTTAATTCACAAGCCGCACAAATACGCGGAAAAAATATATTGAAAACCTCTTGCAACATCTCCAACAACATTTAGCCTCATAAACCTTTAAAATTACAAAATTTTATAATTGACCAATCTTCCATAACCCAAATTTTTTTGCCATTTAAATAACTGTATTTTTGCCGGGTAATTTATTCTCATGGCCAAATTAAAAAACTATAAAAACATTATCCGCTTAGCGATTCCCATTATTTTGGCGAATGCTTCCGCACCTCTTTTGGGTTTAGCAGATACCGCGACGATTGGTCAAACCGCCCATGCTGCTGAATTGGGAGCTATCTCTCTGGCCGCCTTGGTTTTTAGTTTTGTGTATTGGGGATTTGGATTTCTACGGATGGGAACTACCGGTTTTATCGCGCAAGCCAAAGGAAAATCAGATCCCGATGAAGTGTTGGCAGTTTTATTTCGATCGGTAATCCTGGGATTGGGAATTGGCGTGTTGATGATTTTATTGCAGTATTTTATAGGCAGTGCCGCCCTGTGGATGCTCAGTGCGAGTGAAGAGGTGAAATTATTGGTCGCCGATTATTTCTATATCCGCATTTACGGAGCTCCTGCTACCTTGATTACGTATTCAATCTTGGGAAGTTTAATTGGATTAGGACTAACCAAAGAATTGATGTGGGTCCAATTTGCTTTAAAC
>DATGSA010000143.1:0-3258 GCA_035303085.1 Flavobacteriaceae bacterium | reverse complement strand
CGGTATAACTTATAATTGATTAACCATTCGTTTTATTCCATTTTTCAATGATTATGAGTTTGAAATTGGTTTTGCTTCCGGCTTATTTGCTTCGGCTGTCATTGTTTTGGGGATTTTGGAGTTTGGTAGGAAACAATCATTGTATCAGCTTAGCACTGATCTGAAGAATAGAGAGTAGCATAAAGTTCTTGTAAAAGCAGAACAGGTTATACCGACCACACGAATGCTTAGTTATTGTGATGCGTATTTTCAGCACCATACGATTAGTTTTTTATCAAATTCTATTATTGGAATACCGGTACAGCCACCAATTTCATCAGCATCCTTATCATTTTTGTTATTTGACAAAATCCATTTTCCTGACTTATGTTTTAGAATTAAACCGCTAAAAATATTTTTACCCCCTGTTAGATTTGTATTTTCAGTTTGTTCAACTGATATTTTATTACCATTTATAGTTACTTTACATTCCACATTTGCCATCCTACCGCCAAATTCGGCAAAGTATATTTCATAGATAAAAGTTCCTTGAGGAATTTTTAATTCTGAATTTTCTCTGGGTGGTGGCGGAATATCTGGAAAAATACTCCAGAATGCAATATTCAAATTTGATTTAGTTTTCAACTTGTCAAACTCTTTAGTAAGATTTTCTAAAAAATTCTCAATCCCATCCAGGCTCTCATTTGGTTCAGATTTAATTATTACATAATATAAATTAGGAAGGTCAGTTTCATTTTGAGGAGTGATAATATGCAAATTTATTTTTCAATATATGAGCTAATGAGTCCATATTAATTTCTTTTTTAGATCGATATTTATATGGTTTCCCATTATGAAATGTTATATAATGTTTGCCCTTAGGATTAAATGGCTTGGGATTACAATCTTCAACTGGATAGATGTTTTTGTTTTGAATGACAATTTTCGGAACGCTGTCATTACAAACTATTTCATTTAACCTGTCAATAAAAACCCCGAACTCTTTGAATTCCGATAACTTTAAAGGTACGTTTAGACTTACCTCTTCATTTTTCAGATACCCATATTTTTTTATATTTCTTCCATTTTCAAAACAACTTGCGAAAAGAAGAAATAATATCAAGTATTTGGCAAAACTTAAATTCATTGCAAGGTTTTTTAATGTTTCATAGCGGTATCAAATAATTGCAGGCTCAGGAGTTTTGGTTAATCACGGCTTAGTTATTTCGAGTGAGTTCGGAAGCAGTCGAATCGGCCGTAATTGTGGTAATACACTGTTGTCACAGTTTTTCACCTACTTATTGCATTTAATACAATGTCCCAAATTCCATGTAAAATCTTTTTGGAAGTCGGCAGTGGTTTTTCCTGATTAGGGTCCTTTAACCAATTTCCACAGACATTACAGATAACTTCATCTTTATAAGTCGCTCGTCCGCCGATTCCATCATAGGTTGCAACTTCCTTTCCGATTCCAAATCCACCACCTGTATTTGTTCATTCCACTTTGTTTTTTCGGATTTTGTCAGAATAACATCTCGGACATCTTTCTCGCTCATCATTCAGTTTTGATTTTGGGTTTTCCAAAATCAGTTGGTCAATTTTTGATTCATTAAGGTTTCTTTCAACAAGATATTCCTTTATTTCCGATTGAGTATTTTCCATATATGTCAAAAGCTTGAATTTTGCAAAATATGCTAATTCATAGTCGTCTAATTCATTCAGGAAATTTTTCACTCTGCTCATTTCTCAAATTGCTTAACGGTATCGGTCAAGTGTAAGCGTAGTGCGGGATTTAGAAGCACTACACTTTCTATTTACCGATACGTTTGTTAATATTCAATTCCTTTTAATCTAGCACTTTAGCCCGCATTATGCTTATACAATGTTTTAGGGCGTTTTTATTCATTTTCTATTGTCAACTACTAATCTAAATTCGGTTGTATTCTCTATTAAATTTCCATTTTCATCTATCTGGTAAACATATTTATCTGTCTCAGTTCGGTCAGAATATTCAATGAGTTTTGGTCGTATTTCGAGTCGATTCGTATTAATGTTGTCAAGAGTGTTTCTGTCAATAGTGATTACATTTCCATTTATCTTATATTCTCCATATTTAAAATCACTTAATCCAATTGCTGAATTGTCAAAAATGTATGTTCCGTCTGTTTTAAAGTCAATTCCTGTTCCATTAAAATCACCATCATAAAATATCCGTACAAGTGTTGGCTTGTCAAAATTTGAATTTATTTGAGCATTCCATATCCAAATTATTGAAGCAAAAATTATCGCCAGTTCAATTGGGATCAATAAAATTATCTTCTTTTCAGTTCGGAAGTGTTTTAAGTCGGTAAATAATGACCAAAACAGAAATGCCAGTCCAATTATTATTAGACCACCAAAGAAAATCAAGTCAAACATAAAAGTTGAATATTTGAATTGGTAAGTCATTTTAACCAATAGAAATCCTACAGTTAAAATTCCAATTAATCTAATTATGTACTTCCAGTTCTTCATTTTTCAAATGCCCTACAACATAGTTATACACGCAATAAGCTCCATTCCATTGCGTATCTATCATTATTCTACTCCCGCCAAACATAACATTATCTTAACAATCAAAAGGGTTTAAAACCAACAACTTCTTATTTTACTTTATTTATTCAAGCCATAAACCGCTCCAACTTCATTTTCCACTTTTGCCAGTCGGGCATTTCTCGCTGTTGAAGAGCAAAAAAAGCTTTGGTGTGATTGCGGTGGATTAGGTGGCAGAGTTCGTGGATGATGACGTATTCTATGCACGGTTTGGGGGCTTTGACCAATTCAGGGTTTAGAATGATGTTGCCTTTGGCGGTACAGCTTCCCCAGCGGTATTTCATTTGTTGGATATAGAGGTTCTTCGGCTCTACATCGTATTCGGTTTTAAAACGTTGGATAAAGGGTTCGGCGTATTCGGCGAACTTGATTTTAGCTCGTTTGCGGTACCACTCTTCTAAAAGCTTTTTGACGTTTTCGGGGGACTTATCTTTTGTTTCAATACGCAAGTGTGCTCCTTTATAAAACACTTCTTCTGCTTTGCCTTCTGCTATTTTTAATCGGTATTGCCTGCCTAAGTAATAATGCGTTTCTCCGGATTTGTACAGGTATTCTATATTGCGGGGTTCGAAGGCTAAGAAATAGCGTTTTTGCTCCATTATCCAAGAAGCGCGTTTTTCTACTTTCTGAAATATTCTTTCCCGACTGGAATCCATCGGGGCTTTTACCTGAACGGATAAGTCAGGG
>DATGSA010000142.1:0-2701 GCA_035303085.1 Flavobacteriaceae bacterium | reverse complement strand
CCGGTATCTGTTGCCAAAGACCAATTGTTGTGTTTTCCACTTCCGTTTACCAAAGCGAAGGGTTTCTCATGAAAAAGCACTTTAAAATTATGTCTTTCTGCCACTTTGTTCATAATATCCATCAACAGCAAATTGTGATCTACCGCTAAATTTGCTTCCTCAAAAATCGGTGCCAACTCAAACTGATTGGGTGCGGCTTCGTTATGGCGTGTTTTTACCGGAATTCCCAAAACTCTTGCTTCCAATTCTAAGTCTCGCATATATTGCAAAACGCGCTTGGGAATAGAACCAAAATAATGTCCGCTGGTTTGCTGATCTTTTGCCGGAGCATGGCCAAATACGGTTCGCCCCGTCATCGTGATGTCTGGACGAGATTTAGCTAACGACGAATCGATTAGAAAATACTCTTGTTCCCAACCCAAAGTAGCTTTCACTCGATTTACTTCCTCGTCAAAATATTGGGTGACTGCGGTAGCGTGTTTATTCAATGTTCGCAAAGACCGCAATAATGGAGTTTTGTAGTCTAAAGCTTCTCCGGTATAAGAAACAAAAATGGTTGGAATACACAAATTCGTACCATAGATAAAGGCCGGAGAAGTTGGATCCCAAGCACTGTATCCTCGGGCTTCAAATGTGTTTCGAATTCCTCCGCTCGGAAAACTCGATGCATCGGATTCTTGTTGAATTAAAGTCCCTCCGCTGAATTTTTCCAGCGTTGTTCCATCCTGATCCATATGAAAAAAAGATTCGTGTTTCTCTGCTGATGAACCGTTTAAGGGCTGAAACCAGTGTGTGTAATGCGTAGCTCCTTTAGAAATTGCCCACTCCTTCATCGCGGTAGAAATTTGATCCGCTAAATTTCGATCGATTTTATCTCCCGTCTGAATGGCTTTTTCCAATTCTTCATAAGATTCTTGCGGTAAGAACTGTCGCCGTGTTTTTTTATTAAAGATATTTTGTGCAAAAATCTCAGAATGTCTTAATTCAGAAGTCTTTGGCTCAATGGGTTGATGTTTCTGCGCATCTTTTAATGCTTGAAAGCGTATGGTTGCCATGGTTAGTTTGCAATTGATAAGGATAACAAAAGTAAGGATTCGAATTCAATTAGCAAGATAATTGTTAAGATCAAACCGAATATTCCATTCATTTGTGACCGATTGAATTTATTGTTTAAAAATGATGTTTTTTAATGAAATTTCAATTGTTTTTCGAGAAAATTTATTCGTGAATTAAGAGAGTTTTTTAAGTTGTTTATCGTGAATTGATCGGTTGTTTTTGGAGGATGCTTTTTCGTTGGATATCATCCCCTAATTTTTATATATTGTTTTTAAGGTTATCCTTCTGTTATTATAGAGAGAAACCTTACCTGCTTGACAATCAAACAAGTTTGATTGTCAAACTGTCCTTTCCTTTTCAAGGAAAGGAGCTTTTGTTTGTTGATTTAAAGAATCTTAATAGTGAATGACAAACTCCTTTCTAAGAAAATAAAAATAAATTAACCATAACAGAAAGAAGAGGTTATCCTTGATTTACAGCTATTTAAACCCAAAAAAAAGCTCCTCTCCTTAAAAAAGGAGGGGACGAAATGTAGCCGTCTCAGAAGTGAAATTTTGAGACGGTTATTTTTTTGAATTTTATTTTTAGATAAATGGTAAGATTTTGCTGTTTAAAAAAAGTTGAGAACTACCTCTTTCTTAGGCACTCATTTTCTTTAAATTATTAGCTAAAGCATGCAATCCGAACTCGATTTCTACTTTTTCAAGCCCACGATGGGTAAATCGCTTGAAGTTCCGATTGTATTTTGATATGACCAAACACCGGTTCAACATCAACCGAACGTCTTTTTCTGTATTTCTCTCCTATATCACTTAAAAGATTTTCTCTGGCCCGCTGTTTATGCCGTTCAAGATTATGATTTCGCTGAACACGCCTATTGTTTTTTCCTTTAAAACAAACAACCCGTAGTGGGCAACCTTCACAGTTTTGGGCTTGATATACACTATGTCGTTGCTTATATCCTGATTTTGTTCTAGAGGTAAACTCTCCCACCTTTTCCATCCGTTGACCCATCGGGCATACATAAAAATCTTGCTCTTTATTATAGTAAAGGTCATCTCGTCTAAATCCTTGCCGTTTATCCTTTTTTCTTTTGGCTAAACCTTGCTCCTTATCGAAGGTGTTGTACTTCACGTATGTCTCTACTCCTTTTTCTTCTAAATAATCATAGTTTTCTTCACTTCCATAACCAGCATCAGCTGTTAGAATTTCTGGAAGGTCTTCATATAAGTATTAAAAACTCTCAACATGAGGTTTTAAAGTATGGATGAACAGACATTAACTTTATGGGGACTGAAAGTTTTAAAATTTGAATACCATATCAAAAAAACTACACACATTACCTAAGCATTTGTTTAATCAATACAGCCTATCCCATTTTTTTGGGAATCCAATTCCGCAAGTGCAGTTTTAGCCAGTATTCAACTTTTTTATTAGTCTTATTGAGAAAAAGGTAAAAAGGAAATTAAAAATATGTGCCGCATACACAACCAATAAGTTCCTGTATTTTTACGTTATACCTATTTTCGAAACCACTTCCCAATCTATGAAAAAAGCACTCCTCCTCTTATTCCTACTAATAAACAACCTCTGTTTTCCTCAGTTAGAAACGCGTCAAGAAACCTTATCCGACGCCGCTTTAAAA
>DATGSA010000141.1:0-3764 GCA_035303085.1 Flavobacteriaceae bacterium | reverse complement strand
AAGATTGGTCAAGCAAACCGGAGATCTATCTGTTCCTTTACCGATCAGAAATGCACCGACAAAATTGATGAAGGATTTGGGCTATGGTGAAAATTACAAATATGCGCACGATTATGAGTCCAATTTTGTGGCATCAGAATTTCTACCGGATGAAATCAGTTCGACCACAATTTTTAAACCGAGTAATAATAAAAGAGAAAAAGCCCTTCGACAGGCTCTAAAAAATAAATGGGGAGAGAAATACAACTATTGATTTTCTGTAAATCAAGATTTTTAGATTGATAAGCTATGCGAAAAACCTAAAGTCTTGATCGTCAAGTATCTAAATGCACGCGATGCAATCGCGCACCAGCGAAGAATACCTTCAGTTTTAATCATTCATTCTTTCCAAAATTTGCAAAAACTTCTCCTTTCTTTGACCATCAGCAAAATCCGTGTTTTTATATACCATTATAAATTGTCCTTCCACACTTTTGACTTCAGCTTTAATTCGATCTAATACTGTTTTAACTTCAAAAAAAGATTTGGGTAAAAACGCTTTGCTATTAAAAACTGTCGGCTGAATTACTAATGGGGATATTCGTTCAAGGTTTAATTCGTAATACAAATATGGAGTACAAGTACCTGCTCGGAATCCAATTTTTTCCGGAAACCCCATGGAGAAATCATTTGGAATTTCGATCGAGTCATAGTTATTATATAAATCAGGCAAATTAACGCCATAATCATTGGTCATGGCCATTTTCAATTCTTGATTGGCAATATTTTCCCAGCGTCTTTTTTCTTTTCTTAAGGTATTGAGATCATGCACGGCTTCATAACCAACCAATAATCCTATATTCCCATAATCTCCCATAGATTTAATCATCGCGTGATATACTTGTCGGTTGTATCCGATGTTTTTATTGTACATGGAATAATCGCTGAGCTGAAACAAGAAATTCCATTTTATTTTATGTTGTTTACTAAATTTCAACAACTCATCATAAACATCATAAGGGTCCTGTGTCCAAAAAACTTGGGTTCTTATTCTTTCAAATACTTCTTTAAATCTCAATTGAAAGAAATCATTAATTCCACCTCCCAAATTACGCATGAGACCTTTTTTATGGTATTTATATAATTCGGCCACCGATAAAACATTTTTAACGCCAAACTTTCGCGCCGGCACCTCCAATTCGGGGAAGTGGCTTTCGAGGGCATCTTTAAATTTATAAGCCCACAAATCAACTACCGGTCGCTTAAGAAAGTTATTTTTAAACGCCAGACTTTCTTTAGCCGGAAAACGACCCAATTCGTCTTTGGGGTGTGGCAGATATTCTTCATATCTCGATAACATATAAAAAGAGGCTGAAAAAATATCGAAAGGAATATCGCCGTCCTCGCCATCTTCGAAAAAGCAAGGCACGCCATGCCAATCTTTCACCTGAATATCCATTTCTACTACACTTTGCCCATCCAACAGACCGGAGCTTTTCACAAAGAATTCATTGCCCATTCGACGATCTCCGTAGGAAAACTTCCAGTCTTTACAGGCGATGAATTCCTCTATCTTTTTAGTGAACCTGATCTCCAATCCCAGTATTTCCTTTAATATCTGATTAAAAATATAGGTTTTTCTCGGCGTGATTTTTTGTGTAAATATCAGGATCATAATTGAAGTACGTTAAATTGCGATGGTGCTCTTAATTGCTCACCACCTTAATAATATTCTTCACTTTTTCGGCGATTTCTCTGGCGATTTCTAAATTTTTATTTGCAATAGTAACATGCCCCATTTTCCTATATGGTCTTGTCTCTCTCTTTCCATAGATATGAGGAGTTACTCCTGGTAATTCTAAAATCTGTTCAATATTTTGATAACGCACATCTCCTCGATGACCTTCTGCTCCGGTCAAATTAACCATTACTCCACCAACTTTACTATCGGTATTCCCCAGGGGCAGGTTTAAAATTGCTCTGAGATGTTGCTCAAACTGATTGGTGAAAGCAGCTTCTATACTGTAATGCCCACTGTTATGAGGTCGAGGAGCTACTTCATTAATCAATAAATCATCGTCTGTTGTCTGAAACATTTCAACAGCTAACAGTCCCACATGTTGAAAAGCATTCGACACTTTTTCAGCTAATAATCTGGCTTTTTCGGCTACTTCAGGTTTAATTCTGGCAGGACAAATCACATACTCCACTTGATTGGCTTCCGGATGAAACTCCATTTCTACCACCGGAAAAGTTTTGACTTCTCCATCGGAGTTTCTCGCCACTATTACTGCTAATTCGTTTTTAAATGGGATTAACTTTTCAGCAATGCAAGGTCCTTGGTAAAGGTTTTGTAAATCCGCTGCTTTTTTGACAACACTGACTCCTCTCCCGTCATAACCACCGGTGCGACTTTTCCAAACAAAAGGAAAATCCCATACGTCTTGTTCGACATCTTTTTGTAGGTCTTTAATTTCAGCATAACTTTTAAATTGCGCTGTGGGAATATCGTTATTTTGATAAAACTCCTTTTGAACCCCTTTATCTTGAATAAGTTTCAATGTTTTAGCGGAGGGATAAACTTTTAAGCCCTCCTTTTCCAAGATTTCTAAGGCCTCCACATTCACTGTTTCAATTTCAATAGTCAATACGTCTACTTTTTTGCCAAAATTATAAACCGTATCATAGTCAAGTAAATCGCCATTTTCAAAATAATCACAAGCAATTTTACAAGGCGCCTCAGGGTTGGGCTCTAAAACATGGGTTTTAATATCATATTTTCTGGTTTCATAAAGGAGCATTTTACCCAGTTGTCCGCCTCCTAAAATTCCCAGTGTAAAGTCTGAGGAGAAATAATTTCGCATTCGTTTAATAGCTTAAAAGTTATATTTCCTTACAAAAGTAAATCTTTCCATCACATAATACCAAACAATCTGTTTGAAATCCATTATATTTGTGGTTTGCACTTTTTTCAAAGCTCTCAAAAAGTCATTATTATAAATCAATATAAACAAGACTACATGATAAATCTGGTACTATTTGGCTCACCTGGAGCTGGTAAAGGAACGCAAGCAGAACGACTACAAGAAAAATACAAACTGATTCATATCTCTACAGGAGATGTATTTCGCTACAACATTAAAAACGAAACAGCTTTGGGTAAATTAGCCAAATCTTATATCGATGAAGGACAACTTGTTCCGGATAATGTGACTATTGATATGTTGCATTCCGAAGTTGATAAAAACAAAAACGCACCGGGATTTATATTCGATGGCTTTCCAAGAACCGTCGCACAGGCGGAAGATTTAGATGACTTAATGGCTAACAAAGGCAGTGAGATTCATGCTATGTTAGCCCTTGAAGTCGCGGATGATATTTTAGTTGAAAGACTTTTAGAGCGCGGAAAAGTATCAGGTAGAAAAGATGATGCCAACGAAGAGATCATCCGAAAACGTTTGGATGTTTATTATGAACAAACCGAGGTGGTAAAATCCTACTATAAAAAAGCAAATAAATTTCATAAAATAAATGGAGTTGGAAGTGTAGAGGAAATCACGGAAAGACTGAGCAAAGTAATCGATCAATTTCTGTAATCATTTTTTCAAATAACACTTATTTCAAACGAAATAAGTATTACGCTATATACTTCCCTTCTAAAATTACACTTTAATGAAAGCCGGAAATTTTATTGATTACGTCAAATTGCACATCCGCTCCGGAGATGGTGGTCGCGGTTCGACTTCTCTACGTCGAGAAAAATTTGTCGATAAAGGTGGACCGGA